>JALSRY010000784.1 GCA_026984555.1 Phycisphaerae bacterium | reverse complement strand
CATCTCGAGCCACACCGTCTCGCTCGGCGAGCGCATCGGCCTTATCAAGAGCGTCGCTGCCGCCGTGGGATACGCCCACGAACAGGGTGTCGTCCACCGCGATCTCAAGCCGCAAAACGTGCTCGTCGACGGGGAGCAGCAGCCCCACGTCATCGACTTCGGTATCTCGATGCAGGTGGCCAAGGCCCAGCCGGGCCGCAACGGCGCCACCGCCCGCGAAAAGCCCGAAGGCCCCGTCGGCACGCTCGGCTACATCGCGCCCGAGCAGCAGCGCGGCGACGAGGTTGACGACCGGGCCGACATCTTCGCGCTGGGAGCCTTGTTGTTTCACTGTATCACCGGCGAACCGGCGCGACTGGCACGCGTCGAAGATCAGCGTCTCAAACTGCTCCGGGACCGCCAGGTACCCCAGGCCGAAGACCTTTCCGCGATTATCGGGCAATGCGTCGCCGACAACCCCGACGACCGCTACCAGTGTTGCGCGGATTTCATCGCCGATCTCGACAATTACCTCGCGGGCCGGCCGATTCTCGCCCGAACGAAGGTTTCGCTACGCGAACAGGCCCGCCGCGTTTTCGGTCTCGTGCTGCGCCACTATGTGCTCGCGGTGCGCGTCGCGGTGGTGTTTTGCGTCGCCGCCGTGCTGACGGCGCTGTTCTGGCAAGTCGAGGTGTACGCCTTCGGCCCGCCCATTGGCGGCGACGAAACCGTCATGGTGGGCCTGACGGAATCGACCCTCGAAGCCATGGACCGGGGGCAAATCGGCGAAGACCTTCCCGGCCTCAGCCGTTTCAACCCCAAGAGCTGGCGCATGCTGTTCGGTCGGGTCATGGAACGCCTCGCCGAGGCCCATCCCCTTGTCGTGGCCATCGACGGGTGGATGCCCGATTGCACGCCTTACGACGCCCAGTTTCTCCGCGGTGTCGAGGCGCTCGATGCTCCCGTCGTGATCGGCGCGGTCAAGTTCGACATCAACGGCGACCCGGAAATGTGCCCCGCGATCCGCCGCGCGATTCAAGGCTACGGTGCCGTGTTTGGGCGAAATCCGCACCAGTTTTCCCAGGAATATGAGTACATGCTCGGGATCGAGCGCGGGTTCGAGTTCATCCCGGGGCTGTCGCTGGCGGCTTTTGCCGCGGCGCGTTTCCCCGAGTGTGAGCCGCACGTCACGATCGATCGCGGTGCGGGCCGGTTGCATGTTCGCTATCGCGTGCGTGTTGCGCGGCGGGGTCAGCCGCGCTGGGAACAGAACGTCACCGACGAGATCGGCTACCACGAGATCGTGACGCTCCACAAGGACACGAGCCGTTTCAAAGAGGTGATGCAGGCCGGTTATGTCTGGCCCGGCGACCTCAGCGTGCGTGGTCGCGTGCGTGCCCATTCGAGCCGCTACTGGCTCGAGGGTCGCACGTTCACGTTCGAGCAGGTTCTGGGGGCTCCCACGGAAGCGGTGCAACAGTGGTTCGACGGAAAGGCCGTCATTCTGGCGAAGATGATCCCGGGCATGGATGAACACACGCGGGGAGACGGGGAAAAGATGTTCGGTTGCCAGGTTCACGCGGAGGCGCTCGATGCCCTGTTGGCGCACGCCATCGAGCTACGCTTGACCCGTCTCCAACTCACGATGCGCACGCTGGTCTGGTGCGGTCTGGCGGTGTTGCTGGTTTCCTACGTGCGGCCGGGCGAACCGCGACGGACGTTGCGGTTCTACCTGACCGGCACGCTGGCGCTGTTTTTCCTGGGCATCGTGTTCGGTGCCGAGCTGGTGATCAATACCATCAGCCCCTGGCTGGTCGAACTTGCGATCGGCGCGACCGCGCTCGTGACCGCGGGCAGCATTGCGTTGCTCGTGAACGTGCTGCATCGCCGGCAACTCGATCTCGCCCCGGGGGCGATCACGCTGACCGCCGACCGCTCGACGTTGGAGAGCACCGTGCTGGCGGAGACGCGTTGATGCGCGCACGCCGACCGCAGGTTGCTTGCCCATGCGGTAATGAGTAAACAGGGGGGGGAGGATGGGGATTACTGAAAGCTCCCTGGCGCCAACCGCGTTGCGGTATGGCGAGGCGGTTCCAGCAACCATCCTGGGATTCGTCGCTACGCTACAGCGACCAAGCGACGAGTGAGACGAGCACGACGAAACTCATCACCCACAGCAGAGTTGCCACACAAAACGACAGCTTCTGCTCGCGCCTCGTGGCCGCCGGGCAGGCCCGAATCCGGGACATGCCCTTACAGCTCCGTACCTAGGGCCATTTCTCCCAGGAATCCCAGCGTCCGCTGGAGCAAATCCAGCAGCATCATGAAGAAACTGACTGGCATTGTGCACCTTCCTTCCAAGACCGGTGCTACAGCCAGAGAACGACAATCGTCCTCTCTCATCGGATTCTAACCCGGGTGACTTTAGAAGCCAAGTGAATTGTGGGTGATTTTTTGTAACGGGGCCCGCCGCGCCGTCGTCCGATAACCATCTCGCCGGCCGGCACGCCCCGTCTGTTTCTGCGAATAATCCCGCGCCGACGCTGAATACCCGAGCGGATGTCCGCGGCGGGTGCGCGACCCAATGGTCCCGCGTAGATGGGACCGCGTTTCCTCACCGCCGGCGAAACATCCGCAACACTCGCTGGGTCAACATGTTATGATCCGGAAACGGCGGGATCGGCGACGCTCCCGCGATTCGGGGCGTCGGTGAGAGCGAACGCGGCGACCCGCTTGCGATGTTTCGAGGTTTGCGATGTTTTCTCGCTGGATCAACGCCCGCTTGAAAGCCGCCGAGAACGCCCTCCATGAGGGGCGTATCGACGAGGCATTCGAGCGAGCCCGCCAATTCGAGGGCGAAAAAAACACCCGCGCGCAAAAGCTGCTCGACGCCGTCGGTGCCGCGCTGCTGGCCCGTGCCCGGCTACAAGCCCAGGCCGGTGAGGATCGCCGGGCGCTGGCCGACCTTGGCCATCTGCGACAGATCGGGCGTTTGAACGCGGAGGCGGAAGAATTCGAGGACCGCATTCGTCGCCGCCTCGAACGGCGACGGCGCAACGCGCGCGACGAACAAGCCCGCGCCCGCCGGGCTCGTCGCGATATCGAGGCGGGGCACCTCGAGACCGGGCGGCTGGGGCTCGAGCAGGTTGGTGACAGGGAACAGC
Organism: Phycisphaerae bacterium; assembly: GCA_026984555.1. Classification (GTDB taxonomy): domain Bacteria; phylum Planctomycetota; class Phycisphaerae; order UBA1845; family Fen-1342; genus JALSRY01. The sequence goes on along the minus strand of JALSRY010000784.1, from coordinate 3,325 downwards.
GTGATCCCCTCGCGGACGAGCTCGATATGCGGGTTCGGCGCGTCGGGCAACTGCTCGAACAGGCCCGGCAGGCGCTGGATGCGGGCGATGTGTTCGCAGCGTGCCGGCTGTGGCAGGAGGCCAACGAGCGTCATGGCAGGACCGATGCGTCGGATCGTTTGCTGTCCGATCTAGCCGCGGCGTGTGGTCGGGAGCTGGATGCGGCCCTCGCGACCGGCCGGCTCGCCCGGTTCGAGGCCATCCTCGCGGTCGCCCGTCCGCTCATGCCCCGCGCCGCGGCGCTGGCCGAATACGACGATGTGGGTCGGTTGATCCGAGCGGGAGCGCAGGCACTGGGGCGGGGGGATTTCGAGCGGATGCGGGAGCGGTTGCTGCGGTTGCGGGCCGTTTGCCCGGGGGTGACGTGGATCGAAACCACGTTGCGCGTGTTGGATGAGATCGCGCGGCTGCGGGGCGAGCTGCTTTCTTCGCCGTTGGGTGGCGTCGACGCATCGGTAGACAAAACGGGTGGGATTGGAACGGCATCGGCCACGCTTTCGGCGCATACTATGGGTAAGAAGCCCGGGCCCGCCGAAACCCGGGTCGCGGCGGCGACCACCGTCCGACTCGATCGACCGTTGCTGATGCTGATCGACGGAACCGGAAGCAGTCTGCTGCTCACGCAGGATCGCGTGCGGATCGGTCGGGCCGGTGGACACGAGAGGGCCGATGTACCCATGCTGGCGGATATCCTGTCGCATCACGCCGACATCGTGCGTGACGGTGAAGACTACTTTCTCGTGGCGCACGGCCCCGTGCGGGTCAATCAGCGGGCCGCGGAACGTGTGCTGTTGCGTCATGGCGACCGGATCACGCTCGGCGCAACGGCCCGCATGACGTTTCACCAGCCCAGTGCCAAGAGCGGGACGGCGGTGCTGAAGCTGTCGAGCCGATCGCGTTTGCCGCAGGACGTGAGCAGTGTCGTCCTGTTCCGCGAGACGTGTTTGCTCGGCCCGCAGGCGGTGTGTCACCTGCGGACGCGAGAGGGTGACACGCGGCTGGTGCTCTTCGAGCGGTTCGGCGAGTTGTTCGTCCGCCGGGCGGGGCGTGACGGCCGGCCGACCGGGCCCGCGGAACCGCTGCCGCTCGACGTGTCGCACGAGATCGGCGACCTGCGGTTGACGGTCAAGGAATACGACGACCGCATCGGCGCGGGCGCGTAGCCGCCTGAGGGGTGGGGTGGGTGGTCGCAGCCCGCCTGCCGGCTGGTGCCGGGGCGTTTGGAGGAACGGATCGTGGCTTACACGTTCAAACACGGCGATCGACCCATCGACGGGCTGACGATTCAGCGCGCCGTCGGGCGGGGCGGTTTCGGCGAGGTGTATTACGCCCTGACCGATTCCGGCAAGCAGGTGGCCGTCAAATACCTGCGTGAGAATGCGGAGATCGAGCTGCGTGGCATTGCGCACGTCATGAACCTCAAGAGCCCGCACCTGATCACGATTTACGACGTGCGGCACAACGACGACGGAGAGCCGTTCGTCATCATGGAATACGTCAGCGGTCCGTCGCTGCGTGACCTGTTGATTGCCGAACCCCACGGCCTGGGGCCGCAAAAGGCGGCTTTCTTCATCAAGGGGATCGCCTCGGGTCTGCGCTACCTGCACGACCGCGGCATCGTCCACCGCGACCTCAAGCCGGGCAACATTTTCTACGACGACGGGTACGTGAAGATCGGCGACTATGGGTTGAGCAAGCACATCGCCGTCAGCGCGCACAGCGGGAACACGATCAGCGTCGGCACGGTTCACTACATGGCGCCCGAAATCGGCACGGGCAGCTATACGAAATCCATCGACATCTATGCGCTCGGTGTGATGCTCTACGAGATGCTCACGGGCCGGCTGCCGTTTACGGGCTCGAGCATGGGCGAAATCCTGATGCGTCATCTGCGTGACGCGCCGGACGTATCGGGCATTCCCGAGCCGTTCGCGAGCGTGATCGTCAAGGCGTTGGCCAAGGATCCGGCCGATCGTTACCAGAACGTTGACGAGATGGTCGAAGCGCTCGTGTCGGTGACGGCCATCCACGAGAGTCTGGCGACGTTCGACGCTTCGGTGCTTACCCAGGTCGCGCGTGTTCCCAGCGACGTCGCGGATGCGGACCGCACGCTCACCACGCCCCCGCGCCGTCCGCCGGTGCCGGTGCTGGATGCACGGGAAGCGCTGGGGCAGGGGTCGCTTCCGCCGCTACCGCCCAAGGTGCATAAGAAGGTAAGCAAGAAGCTCGACAAAGCCCGGAAGAAGCTTGCGAAAAAGGCCGAGAAGGTCGCCGCGTTTCGGACGCGTCTGGACGAGATCGACCGCAGGCGGGCGGGGCAATCCCGCGCGCGGCCGCCGGCGCGGGGCTGGTCGCAGGTGTTGATGGCCGGTTTTGTGCTGTTCGCGGTTGCGGGCGGTCTCGCCCTGATGAATCCGAGGGACGAGGTGTTTGGTGTCGTGCTGCTTTACCTGTTCGGGGGTACGGTGGGCACGCTGCTCGGCTATCGTTTCATTGCCAACAGCATTCCCGCGTCGATGAGCTTCATGAGTCGGGTGGCGTACGCGGCCACCGGGTTCGTGTGCATGTTGCCGGCGTATGCCGCCGCCGGCGAGTCCGGCAATCTGCGGCTGGCCCAGGCGATCATTCCGCTGACCGGGTCGCTGCTGCTGCTCGACTGGACGGAACGCATCGAGCTTGGTCGCCGCCAGATCATCGACGGGGGCAAGGTTTTCTGGCACGGCATCGTGGGTTTCATGCTGGGGGCGGTTTTGGGGCCCGACACGTCGGCCGTGGTGGCGGGGGTGCTCTGCGCGGCGTTGCTCGTGCTGGTTCAGACGCTGGCGGCTGCGCGGCCGGTCGCGTTGCCCGACGCCGACAGCCATCGTTCAGGAGATTCGCCCGCGCACCCGCCGGCAGCGCCGGGCGGCGCCCGGCCGGTCGTGCCCGGCCCCGCGGAGCCGATCGACACGTCGAACGAACCGTTCGCGTACGCCACCCGGCCGCCCGAGCCGCCCGTTTCCGCGCAGACGCCGGACACGGAACGCGCCGCCCCCGCCGCCGCACAGCCCTCTTTCGTGGGGCGCGCGGCCAACACCGGCTTGTCGATCATCGCCAAGCTGCTCTTGCTGGCAGGTCTTTCGGCCATCGCGCTGATCGCGGCCCGCGCGGTCGAGATCGACAACAACGGCACGCATGTCTCGGTGGGGCAAGGGCGCGTGGTGGTCACGGTGCGAGGCGTCAAGAAAGTGGAGGAGGCGGTTCCGCCTGTGGTGGCCATCGCTCCCGTCGTGCTGGGTTCGATTCT
>JALSRY010000783.1 GCA_026984555.1 Phycisphaerae bacterium | reverse complement strand
ACCCACGCGCGGGAGCCCTCGCGAGTGGCCGCGGCCTCTCTCCCGATTTGTTCAGCCGCGACCTCGATCTTTTCGATACTTCCTGTATCTGGAGGCTGCGGCCGGGAGTGCGCGCATGGATCCGCTCGAAATCGGACATATTATCGGGGTCGAAGGCGACACGGTCGAGGTTCAGCTCGCGGTCACCGACTTGCGGCTGGAGTACCACGGGAAAACCTACCGCGTCGGTCGACTCGGCACGTATGTCACGATCCCGATGAATCGGCGGACGCTGATCGGGTACATCACGCGCGTTGGAGCCACGGGCGAGCTGGATCCGGCACCCAATCCCGAAGCCCCCCGGCGTATCACGATGACGTGTCAACTGCTGGGGACCGTGCAAGGCGATCAGTTCCGTCGCGGCGTCAACGAGTACCCGACGCTGGGGGACAAGGTGCGGCTCGGGGTGGATGAAGACTTCGAGCTGATCTTCGGAGCGTTCGACGAGCTGGCCGACGACGACGGCGTGCGGAAGGCCTTTTCGATGGGCCGGTTCGCGATCGACACCGATTTCGAGGTCAAAGTGCTGGGCAAGGATTTTTTCGCCAAGCACGTCGCGGTCATGGGCAACAGCGGTTCGGGAAAAAGCGTCACGACCGCCAAGATCGTGCACGAAGCCACCAGGCTCAAGCATTCGCAAGTCGTGCTGTTCGACATGCACGGCGAGTACCTGCACGCTTTCAGCGACGACCACGGCAACCCGCGTCCCGAGGTCACGTATCTTTCCGATCGCAATCTCGTTCTGCCGTACTGGCTCTTGAACTACGAGGAGTTCGAGCAGCTTTTCCTCGACACGCATGACCCGCTCAACATCAACGCTCAGAAGGTGTTCCTGCGCCAGGCGTTCGAGCGTCTCAAGGCGCCGGCGGCCGAAGCTCTCGGGCTCAAATGGGAATTCACGATCGACACGCCGGTGTACTACTCGCTCGAACATCTTCAGATTTACGCCGAGAACATGAACGCCGCCCGGTTCGTCACCAACACCGACAACTACGCGTTCGCCCGGTTGCCGTACCGCCAGTTGCCGCGCGAGCAACAGGAAGAGCTGCTGCTGACCAAGCGGATGGAGTTCAACCCGGCGGCCTCGGAGGGCGAGACGCCACACGCCACGTTCTACGGGCGTCTGCTGGGGTTGATCAACAACATCGAGACGCGGCTCAACGATCGGCGTTATGACTTTCTGCTGCGACCGTTCGACCAGGCTCAGCGCAACATGGACCTTGCGCCGCATTTCAACCGTGACGCATCGCTTCGTGAGCGTAGTCACACGGCGGGCTGGGTTATTCGGCAGATGCTGGGGCGTCTGGATCGGCGTCGCAACCTGACGATCGTGGATCTTTCGGGACTGCCGTTCGACGTGGTGGATACGACGGTGGCGGTGTTGACGCGGGCGTTGTTCGATTTCAACTTCTGGTCGCCGCCCGACGTTCGGCATCCGGTGCTGCTGATCTTCGAGGAGGCCCACAACTACCTGCCGCGGAAGCCGATCGAGGGGCGCAAGACGTTCGCGCGGTCGGCGGTGGAGAAGGTTGCCAAGGAGGGGCGCAAGTACGGTGTGGCGGCGATGATCGTCAGCCAGCGTCCGAGCGAAATCTCCGAGACCGTGCTGAGTCAATGCAATTCGATGGTGCTGATGCGCATGAACAACCCCGACGACCAGGAATACGCCGCCCGGGTCGTGAGCGATCAGTTCCGCAGCCTCATCAGCCTGCTGCCGAGCATGAAACCGGGCGAGGGGTTCATCATCGGCGACGCCGTCCTGATGCCGATGCGCACGTTGATCGACATGCCGCCGAAGCTGCCGCAGAGCGCGAACATGGATTTCTTCGGGCTTTGGGCGACCGGGGGGAAAGGGTGCGATGTCGATCGGATCATCGACCGCTGGTGGCGGCAGGAACGTTCGGCGGGGTCGCTCCTGGCGGAGGCCCGGGCCGAGGCGTCGCCGGCGGGCGACGCGTGCGAAGAGGCTGGCGTCGGTGGGAAGTCTCCGCCTGCCGGTGACGCGCGCATCGACACGTCGGCGGGCACCGGTGAGTCGGAGGGGGCTACCGCGGGCGATCCGGGCGCCGCGCCAGAGTCGTCTGCGCGAGATGCCGCCGAAAGCGAGCATGCGGGGTCGCGTAGTGCGGCGGAGGAGAAGTTGGCGCAGTTGGCGGCGATTTTCGGCGTGGCGAAGGGCAAAAAACCGTCTCGTTGAGGTTCGCGCCTCGCGTGGATCACGGGCAGGGCGGGGCGCGCGTTACGGCCCCCTGTCGGCGATGATTTCGATTTGCAGCGGTTCGCGCTGGTCCCAGATCGCGGAGAGGAAACTCTCGACCGCATACGCGTAGGTTCCCGTATCCACGAAAATCGCCCGCGCGTGGTCGATGCCGGGAAACAGCACGAGCGAGCGTGGCCCGCCGGCGCGGTTGAACAAGTCCTGCACGGTGGCAGGGGTGGTCAGGGCATCCTCTTGTCCGGCCAGCACGAGCAGCGGTTGGTGCACGCGGGCGATGACACGTTCCGAGACGAGGTTCTTGGGCAATCGGTCGATGAATTCCTGGGTCCGGTCTCCGAGCACGAAATCCAGCCGGCTGAGTTCGGAGGCCATCGCCACGGGAGAATCGAGTACCAATCCGTTGACCGCTTGTGGCCGCGCCGCCGCGACCGCGATCGAAGGCACGCTGCCGAGCGATATGCCCATCAGCGTCACGGGTCGCCCGCCGATCTGAGCTCGCGTCCAGTCCAGCACCGCTTCGAGATCGGTCGGCAGCGTCGTGATGTCTGGTGCGCCGGTGCTTTCGCCGAATCCGCGGTATTCGTACATGACGACCGACCAGCCGTTGTCCACGAGAAGCTGTGCGTGAAACAGGAAACAGGGGAGGGTGCCCGCCGCTCCACCCGAGAGGATCACGACGCCGCGTTGGAGTTTCGACGGCAGATACCACACCCGCAGCAGCTCGCCGTCGTCGGTGGGGACCCAGAACTCGCCGTATCGCAGGCCGATTTCGTCTGGTGTATCGACGAGCGGCAGGTATTCGACGCCGAAGGATCGGCGAAGCTCGGCGCAGGTCATCCGCGGTTGCAGCACGAGACGGGAAAGTACCAGTGCGAGCTCGTCGGTGTTGAGGTCGGGGATTTCCGCGGGGCGGATACAGCCCCCACCCAGCAACAGGAGCGAGGCCCCGAGCGAGATCAGTCGGCGGCGAGTGGAGGGGGCGTTCTGGATCATACCGATACCCGCGGGGCCCGCTGCGCCGGCACGACGCATCGAATCGCCCGTCGAGCGATGGCGCGGCGACGCGATCATGCGCGGCCACCCGGTGGGGTGGCGTGCCTTGCCGGCGGTTCCTATCCACCGCGCCCGGCGGGCGCGTTTACCTGCGTGACGGGCTCCTTGCGGCAGGATTATAGAGGCCACCGTCAAGCGGGAAGCGGGGGCCGCCGAACGCCGGCGACGGTGGCGCTCGGCGCGGCACGGCCGGCTGGGCCGCGCAGCACGCATCCCCGGCGGGGCGGGCGTTTCGTCTCGGGGGGGTTGATCGGCGTCAATTTCCCGGGGAGGGATCGGCAACAATCGTGAATAAACGGCGAGCTCGGCCGAATCCCGATGGAGAAGCCCCGCGGGTCGTGCCGCGGAGCCGGTTCGCGCGGTTTGTAGGGGACGCGTCTGGTTGAGGGAGATCGGTCATGAGCTCAAGTCCATCGGTAGTGGTCAAGAAGGGGGGCTTTTTCACCGCGTTGTTTCACGGGGTGTTCGGGCTGTTGGCGGTACTCGTGCTGACCGCGGGGATCCTGGGGTTTTACGCGTTGCACATCGCGGATCGCACGTCGTCCGATTTGCTCCAGATCAGCGGGAAAATCATCACCGATATGCCCAACTGGGCCGGAAACCTTCCCCCGGTCCTCGCGGAAGCACTCGACGATCACCGGGCGCCGGATTATCGGAAGGAGTTGGATGTGGTGGCCCACTTGCTCCCCGCCGGCAAAGAGGACGATCAACGGGCGCTGGTCATCGAAGTCACCAACAAGGGGACGCAAACCGTGTCCGTGCTCGCTCTGAACGTGGTTGTCGAGGATACCGCGGGCGTGCCGCTTCTCGAACGCCGCGTCTATGTCGCCACCCCGTTCGTGGTCGATGAGGACGATTGGCGTGGCCCGCTGATGCCTGGCAGCCAACGGCGGTTCGTCGTGGATCAGGGCCAGGCGCCGCATTGCACCGTGCACACGGAAATCGCGGAGTTGCGGGTGTGGAACGGCGGTCCAGACGCCAGTGCCCAAAACCGACCTGAGACGGGCGCAAAGCCGGCCACCAACAGCGGCGAGACCAGTGCGGCGGGCGTGCCGGTGACCGCCACCACCGCCCGGCAGGATCTGTAACCGATTGATTGGTGAAAGGTTGCGTTCGTCCGTACCGATGCGCCCGCGGAGGCGGGCGTTCGAAGGGACGGTCGCGTTCGGCACTGCCCACGAGGCGCAACCGGTTACGATGACTCAGCTTTCGGCGGCGCTCGTGCCGATAGACCTCCGGGCCGCAAGCTGTGTGCGCGTAGAGGTAGCGGCTCGAGGGACGGATGTTCATCGCGATCGTCAACAGTAAGGGTGGGGTGGGCAAATCCACCATCGCGGTTCACGCGGCGGGATGGCTGCACGAACGTGGCTATCGCGTCGTGCTGCTGGACGCGGACGGCCAGGCGAGTAGTTCCGATTGGCTCGGGCAGGCGGGTGTTGGCGTGCGCATCGCCCGCCATACCGAGGCGGATGAGATTCTCGAACACGCGCCACGCCTCCAGGCCCTTGCCGACGTGGTCGTTGCGGATGGTCCGGCGGCGTTGGGCCCGGCGACGGCGGCGCTGGTGGGATTGGCAGACCGGGTACTGATTCCGGTGGGTCCGTCGATGATGGACGTGCGGGCGACCTATCGGACGGTGCGGATGGTGTATCGTCATCGCTTCCAGCCCGAACGGAGCGACCCGCCGGAGACCCTGATGGTGATGAACCGCGTTCAGTCGCGAACGCGCCTGGCGCGTACCGCCGCCGCCGCCATTCTCGCATACGGTTTTCCCGCCGCCCCGGTGGCGATCCAGTTGCGCCAGGCTTACGCGGAGGCCTGCGGGCGGCGGACGTTCGTGTGGAGACTGGGGGCCGCGGGCCGCCACGCTTCCGGAGAGCTGGACGATTTGTTCGACCACGTGTTGGCGATCGAAGGCGCCACCGGGGTCATGGCGGCCAACGTTCGGCTCGACCGGGCAGCGCACACACGCGTTCTCAAACAGCGAGTTCTACCCGCCAGCGCCCTCATTGCCGCGTATGACCGGCACCCTGCGGACCCGGCACCGGTTCGCGGACCGCTCGGGTAGGGAGCGGCCGAGTCGGGCTGTCCGGACGTCGAAATCGCGGCACCTCCTCGGATTCTCCCCACAACCGCGCGTCAAAACGTTCGCCGGGCCTATTGCCGCTGGGGGGACCAGGGGTTTATACTACGTAGCTCGACGCGTCCGGGTGAGGGCGCCCGGCGTGGCCGGCAGAAAACGAAACTCCGCAAAGTGGTGAGTTGTCATGGCACATAAGAAGGGACAAGGCTCCTCGCGAAACGGACGGGACAGCAACCCGCAATATCGCGGCGTCAAGCTCGGCGGCGGCCAGAAAGCCCGGACGGGTTCGATCATCGTGCGGCAGTGCGGCACGCCCTTCAAGCCCGGGCGCAACGTGGGCCGCGGTCGCGACGACACGCTCTTCGCACTCGCGGATGGTGTGGTCGAGTTTCGCGGGCGTCTCGTGTCGGTCATTCCGGTCGACGAGACAGCGTAGCCGCATCTCGGCGGCGCGGGGCGGTGGTTCTTACCGGGCGGGGCGCCACCAGGACCGCTGCGGTCGAGAGATGCCCAGCCGTAATAACTCCTCGGTTCGCCCCCACGCTTCGAAATGATGTGTTTCGAAGCCCTCGTCAACCATTCCCGCTGCGCGATAGCACGCCACCGCCGCACGGTTTTCGGGAAAGACAACGAGCGAAACGCGCCGGGCGCGGCACGTTTCGAAGGCGTGCGCGAGCAGCAATTGTACAAGTCGTCTGCCGAGCCCACGTCCGCGTTGATCCGGGGGGATGATGACGTGCCCGAGCCAGTAGGTGTGCCGTTGGGCGTTGAGGGGGTTGACTTCCCCGTAGCCCAACATCCGCGTGCTGTCCTTGCGGCGTAGTGTGAGGGGGTTCCCGCCGGGCCGGCGCCAGCGAACCACATCGCTCGCCGTAATAGGCGGTCTTGTCTGGGGGGCGAGCCAGAAGGCTTCGTGTCGCGTGCGCACCCACGACGCCACGATCGCGGCCCCGCGCGGGTCGAACGGTTCGAGCCGCAGGGGCATATCGCGTGATGATGAGCTGACCAGCGGACGGAGCGCCATGCGTGACCTCACCGGTCGATTATATCGTGCTGGTTCTGCGCAACGCCGATTCCGAGACAGG
>JALSRY010000782.1 GCA_026984555.1 Phycisphaerae bacterium | reverse complement strand
GGGTTCGCACCCGGGGGGGAACCGGCCGCGAGGAGCGCCCCCGGTTCCGCCGTCCGGGCTTTTCGCGTCTTGTTCGCGTAAGCGGGCTTTGGCAAGCGGCGCTCAGCCCGTACAATCTTAGCCGCCCAGGGCGACTGTCGATACTCCGTCGCTGGTCGCTTGTTGGCTTACGAATCCAGAAGCACGCGTGCCACCGCCAGGGTGGCCGTGCATCTCCACCGGCGAGGGAGTACGTCACGCTATGGTAATGGAGCTGTCCGACGACCACCGTCTGATGGTGGAAACGGTGCGCGACTATGCCCGCGCGGAGCTGACGCCCCAGGATATCGAGTGGGATCGCTCCGAGAGCTCGTGTTGTGCGGCGCTGGGTTCGCTGTACGAAATGGGCTTGATGAGCATGCGAATCCCCGAGGACCACGGGGGACTCGACCTGCCCACCACCTGCTACGCGCGGATCATCCGCGAGCTGGCCTACGCCTCACCCAGCGTGGCGGTCACGATCGCGGTGCACAGCATGGTGTGCGAGGTCGTACAACATTTCGCGAGTGCGCACGTTCGCGACGACATTCTTCCCACGCTTGCTTCGCCCGGCAACCTGGCCGCGTTCGCGATCTCCGAACCCGACGCCGGCTCCGACCCCGGATCGGCCAAGACCCGCGCCGAACGGGTCGGGGGCGGCTGGCGGCTCTCCGGCGCGAAGATGTGGGTCACCAACGGCATCACCGGCCGCTGGTTCGTCGTGCTGGCGCGCATGGCCGACGGCGAGCACGCCGGCGCGCTGAGCATGTTCCTGATGGACGCCGAGTCGGAAGGCCTCCAACGCAACATCATCCACGGCAAGATGGGGCTGCGCGCGTCCGAGACGGCGGAAATGAGCCTCGACAACGTCTTCATTCCCGAAGACAACCTGCTCGGCAAACCCGGTTGGGGGCTGCGCATCGCCCTATCCGCGCTCGACGGCGGACGAATCGGGATCTCCTCGCAGGCCGCCGGTATCGCCGCCGCCTGTCTCGACCTGATGGTCAGCTACGCGCGCGACCGCGAACAGTTCGGCCGACCGATCGCCGACTTCCAGGCGGTGCAGACCATGATCGCCGACAGCCAGACCGAATTGATGGCCGCCGAACAGTTGATCGACAAGGCAACGTGGCTCAAGGACCAGGGCCGGACCTACTCGCAAGCCGCCTCGATGGCCAAGCTCTACGCAACCGAAGCCGCCGGCCGAATCGCGGACCGGGGGGTGCAGATCCACGGCGGCTACGGGTATTGCAACGAGTTCCGCATCGAACAACTCTATCGCGACGTCCGCGTCACGCGGATCTACGAGGGCACCAGCGAGATCCAGCGGATCGTCATCGCGCGCAACCTCCTGGCGGAAACATAGACGCTTCGGGCACTCAGGGGGCCGGCGGTGACGACACGGGCGTCGGCCTGCGTTGCGCATCGATCCCGACGTATACCAGCGTCGCGCTCGTCACGGGCACGATTTCGCTCGGGTCGCGAAAACGCTGGGCCTCCACGTCAACCTGCACGGTCAACGATGTGCGCCCGACACGCACGACGCGCGTGTAAAACGACAATACGTCGCCGACGAACACCGGCTGTTTGAACTCGACGCCGTCGATCGCGACGGTGACGAAACGATGCGGCGCGCTCTTGCGGGCTTCGATCGCGCCGGCCTGGTCGATGTAGCTCAGCAAGACACCGCCGAAGATCGTCCCGTGAGCGTTGGTGTCGCGGGGCATCATCATGACGCGCAGCGACGGGCAGGCAGGTGATGGAACGGATGCGTTCATGGGCGTTCTTTCCGCCACCGGCGACGGACCACAGCGCCCGCCACCGGGCGAGCGCGCCTCTCCGTCTGTTCGTAACACGCGCCGCCCGCCGTGCCGGATCGTCAGAGGTCGAGATCCGGCTCCAGGGCGCCACCGTCGGCGGCCTCGTCCTCGGCTTCGTCCAGCAGCCCAAACGCCTTGCGCACGGCGGCAAGCGCCCGCGGCCCCTGCTCGGCGGGAACCAGCACACTGATCACGATCTCGCTGGTGGAGATGTTCTCGATGTTGATGCCCTCGGCGGCGACCGCTTCAAACAGCTTCGCCGCGACGCCGCTATGCGTGCGCATGCCCATGCCGACGACCCGCAACCGGGCGAGGTTTTCGGTGACCTCGATCCGGGAACCCTCATACTGGCGCACGAAGTCCTCGCTGGCGGCCCGCGCGCGGGCGGTCTGTTCGCTGGAGACCGTAAACGACATCGTCACGTTGCTGCCGCCGTTGCTGACGCTCTGGATGATGTCGGACACGTTGATCTGCTGATCGCCGATCTCGCGAAAAAACCGTGCCGCGATGCCGGCCTGGTGGGGCACACCGCGCAGCGTGATCCGGCTGACTCCCGTCTTGAGTGCGGTACTGCGAACGGCGACCTCTTCGGGACTGGCGTTGTCGCTCATGGCATAGCCCTCTGGCCGAAGTGCGGGCGTCGTGCCTGGGCCGCGTGAAGACCGATCCGCTGATCGTGCCGGCGCACGACGCAACCCAACCAACCCAAGTATATCGACAGCCGCAGACAATCGAAAGCGCCCGCGCCGAACCGCACGTCCGCGGCGCATGCGCCACCGGCCGCCATCCGGGGTGCGTTCCTTCACGCCCGGTCGTGAGCCGGGCTGACCAGCCCCCTCACCGAACCGCGCGCACCAGCGACGCGACGCCCCCTTTTCATGCAGGCGCCGAACGCAACGAGCCCCGGCGACCAACCCGCCGATCCCATGGCACGCTCAAGAGGGGTTTTGTGTTCCGACGCCGGCGTTTACGATTCCCCCATGGCCGCAACGTGCAATACTCTCGCCTTCGATCTGGGCGCGTCGAGCGGGCGGGCAATACTCGGGCGCTTCGACGGCGAGCGGCTCACGCTGGAGGAAGTTCACCGCTTCGAGAACGGCCCGGTCCGCATCCTCGATCATCTCTATTGGGACGCGCCACGTCTCTTGCAGGAAATCAAGACCGGCCTGGCCACCTGCGGCGCCCAGGGAATCGCACTGGACGGCGTCGGCATCGACACCTGGGGCGTGGACTTCGGCCTGCTCTCGGCCGCCGGCGAACTGCTCGACCTGCCCGGCCACTATCGCGACGCACGCACGCGCGGCATGTTCGCCGAAGCGTTCCGGCGCGCCGCGCGCGAAGAGATCTACACGCGCACCGGCATCCAGTTCATGGAGCTCAACACGCTCTACCAGTTGCTCGCGTTGCGGCTGGGGCCGAGCCGGCTGCTCGACGAGGCCGAGACGCTGCTGTTCATGCCCGACCTGCTGAGCTACTGGCTCACCGGGCAGCGGCGCAGCGAGCGGACGATCGCGAGCACGTCGCAACTGCTCGACGCCCGCACCGGTACGTGGGTGCGCGACCTGCTGGACCGGTTGGACATCCCCGCTCGCATCATGCCGCCGATCGCCGATCCCGCTACGCCGATCGGGCCGCTGCACGAGAGCGTCCTCGATGAAACCGGCCTGCAACCAACCTCCGTAATCGCTCCCGCCGGCCACGACACCGCCTGCGCCGTCGCCGCCGTCCCGTGTGTCGCCACCGGCGCCCGCACCGGCTCTGACGACTGGGCCTACATCAGCTCGGGCACCTGGTCGCTCGTGGGTGTCGAGCTGGACCGGCCGATCACCACCGCCGACGCGCTGGCCGCCGACTTCACCAACGAAGCCGGCGTCGCGGGAACGATCCGTTTTTTGAGCAACTTGACGGGCTTGTGGCTGGTGCAGGAATGCCGGCGTACCTGGGCCGCGCAGGGCCGCACCTGTTCGTTTGCCGAGCTGGCCGACATGGCCGCCACCGCCCCGCCGCGGGTGTCGTTCATCGATCCCGACTGGCCGCGCTTCGCTTCTCCGGGGGACATGCCGCGCCTCATCCGCGATCGCTGTGCGGCGACGGACCAGCCGGTTCCGCAAACGGACGGCCAGGTCATCCGCTGCGTGCTCGAAAGCCTCGCGCTCAAGGTTGACCATGTGTTGCGGGCCGCGGAGCGGCTCACCGGGCGGACGATCCGCGTCGTCCACATTGTCGGCGGTGGCATCAACAACCGGCTGCTCTGCCAGCTCACGGCCGACGCGACGGGCAAGCAGGTCATCGCCGGTCCGGCGGAAGCGACCGCGATGGGGAATTGTCTGCTCCAGGCGATGGCGCTGGGACGGGTCGGATCGCTCGACGAAATCCGGCAGATCGTGACCCGATCGACGAACCTGGATCGCTACGAACCGCGCGCGCCTGACGACTGGGCCGAAGCCCGCCGGCGCTTCGCCGCCGTGCTGACGGCGGATGAAACAGAACAAGAACCGCGGGGCGGGCATCGCCCCCGAACGAACTGACGCCATGGATGTCGCCCTGTTTGTCACTTGCCTGACCGACACCTTCGCCCCGCGCGTCGGCGTGGCGGTCGTGCGCGTGCTGCGGCATTTCGGCTGCACGCTGCACTTCCCGCCCGGGCAGACCTGCTGCGGCCAGCCGGCCTATAACAACGGCTTCCACGACGAGGCCGCCGCGATGGGCCGCCGACTGATCGACGTGTTCGAGGGGTACGAGCGCGTGGTCACACCGTCGGGCTCCTGTGCGGCGATGGTGATTCACCATTTGCCCGAGCTGCTGGCGACGGATCCCGCCTACGCCGAAAAATCACGCAGCCTCGCCGAGCGAACCTGGGAGTTCGGCCGGTTCCTCGCCGACGTGCTCAAGGTCGATTTCGCGTCGATCCGCGTCGATCCGTCGCGCCCGATCACCTATCACTACAGTTGCCACCTCCGCGGCCTCATGTCCGCCGAGCAAGCCGCCCGAATGGTCAGCAGCCTCGGCGGGATCGACTACCGCCCGCTGGAGCAACTCAACCAGTGCTGCGGGTTCGGCGGGGCGTTCGGTGCGATCTACCCCAACATCAGCAACGCGATGGCCCGCGACAAGCTCGATGCGATCCGGCGAACCGGCGCCGAAATCGTCATCTCCAACGAGGCCGGCTGCACCATGACCATCGAGGGAACCGCGCGGCGTTGCGGCGCGAGCGTGAAGTTCAAGCACCTGGCCGAAGTGCTCGCCGAAGCGCTGGGCCTGATGGACGACCAGCCATGAGCGACCCGACCTGGTTCGAGCGTAACGTAGAGACCGCCCTGGCCGACGACGTGGTGCGCGCCGCGATCGACAACGCGGCGACCAAGAAGATCGACGCCCGCGCCGCCGCCGTCGCCGAGGTGGACAATTTCGAGGCGTTGCGTGACCTGGCGCGCGACATCAAGCAGCACACCGTCGAAAACCTCGACCGCTATCTCGATCAGTTCATCGCCAGTGTCGAATCGCTCGGCGGCCGGGTCCATCTCGCCCGGACCGCCGACGATGCCAACCGCATCATCGCGGGGATCGCCCGCGACAACGACTCGAAGCTCGCCGTCAAGTCCAAGTCGATGACCAGCGAGGAGACCGGGCTCAACGCCGCCCTCCAGGCCGCCGGCGTGCGCGTGGTCGAAACCGACCTGGGCGAGTTCATCGTGCAGCTCGATCACGACCGCCCCAGCCACATCGTCACGCCGATCATCCACAAGAACCGCAAGATCATCGCCCGGGCGTTCACCCGCGAGATCGGCGTCGAGTACACCGAAGACCCGCAGGCGCTCACGATGCACGCCCGCCGCTACCTGCGCGACATCTTCCGTCGCTGCGACCTGGGCATCAGCGGCGTCAACTTCGCCGTCGCCGAGACGGGCACCATCTGCATCTGCACCAACGAGGGTAACGGGCGGCTTTCGACCACGCGGCCGCGGGTGCACGTGGCGCTGATGGGAATCGAGAAGGTCATCCCGCGCATGGTCGATCTGGCGGTTTTTCTCAAGATCCTGGCGCGTTCCAGCACCGGCCAGCCCATCACCGTCTACACCTCGCTCATCAACGGCCCCCGCCGTCCCACCGACCCCGACGGCCCCGAACAACTCCACGTCGTGATCCTCGACGCCGGCCGACGCCGCATCCTCCAGAGCGAGTACCGCGAGGTCCTGCGCTGCATCCGCTGCGGCGCCTGCCTCAACGCCTGCCCGGTCTATCGCCGCATCGGCGGGCACGCTTACGGCAACGTCTATCCCGGCCCGATCGGCAAACTGCTGGCGCCGCTGCTGTGCGACAAGGACCATTACGCCGACCTGCCGCAGGCGTCGAGCTTGTGCGGGTTGTGCCTGGAAGTGTGCCCGGTGCGGATCGACATTCCCGATATGCTGGTGCGCCTGCGGCGTGACCAGGTCCGCGACGAGTCCGTTCCGTGGACCCGCCGGCTGGCGTTCGAGTGGATGTTCCGCGCGCTGGCGTCGCCGTGGAAATACCGCCTGGCCCAGAAACTCGCCCGCATCGCGACCGCGCCCTGGGCCGACGGGCAGTGGACCCGCAAGCTGCCCGGCCCGGCGAAGCGGCTTACAGCGTTCCGCGACGCCCCGAGACCTGCCGCCCGCCCGTTCCGCGAGCTGTGGAAACACGAACAATAACACCC
>JALSRY010000781.1 GCA_026984555.1 Phycisphaerae bacterium | reverse complement strand
TCTTTCCGAACAGGGGGTCCGCGTGATGCCCAAGCCATTCAGCCCGACGGCGCTGTCCGAGAGCGTGCGCGAGCTGATCGACGGCATGGGATCGACCACTCGGCTGGGGGCAACCGACGAAGGGAGCGTGCGGTGAGCAATGATCGCGAACAACGCGGTTGGTCCGCCTCCGTAAGCGACGCCGCCGGTGCAGGCGACGCCGCCGAGCCGCTCGACGCACTCGATTCCACCGAGGCGCTGTGCCACCAGGTTGAACGGCTCACCCTCGAGAACGAGCAGTTGGCCGACGAGGTGTTGCGCAACTACGAGCAGCTCAGCCTGCTGTTCGATTTCTCGACCCAGATCGCCGGCATCACGCACGTCGAACCGATGGCCAAGCTGCTGCTCGACCGCTGCGCCGCGCTGCTGGGCAACAAGGAAGTGTACGTCCTCGACCTGCACGCCGGCTGGAACCGCTACGACGCCACCGCCCGCGTCCTGACCTGCGACGCGCCGCAGCGCGTGCCCGAAGACCTGCTCGCCGAGGTCGTCGCCGAGGCCCGTTCCCGACACGTCGTCGCCGTCCGGGCCCACGAAGACATGCAACTCGTCACCGGACCACTCGAGTTCGGCGACACGACGGCGGTCGTCCTCGCCCTGCGGGAAAGCGCGACCGGCGAGTTCACCTCCGGCGAAATGCGCCTGCTCGAATCCCTGCTGACCTTCGGCGGCCAACTGCTCAACAACAACGTTCTCCACGAACGCATCCGCCGGCTTTCCATGCAGGCGATGCGGGCGCTGGTCTCGGCGATCGACAAGAAAGACAACTACACCTGCGGCCATTCCGAGCGTGTGGGGTTCTTCGCCCGCGAGGTCGGCGCACGCCTGGGCCTCTCGCCGGCCACGCTCGACCAACTCGAATGGGCCGGGTTGCTACACGATGTCGGCAAGATCGGTATCACCGAGAGCGTGCTCAACAAGCCCGGACGCCTCACGAGCGAGGAATTCACCTACATCAAACAGCATCCGCGAATGGGCTACGAAATCCTCGAACCGCTACAGAACTTCCACGACGTGCGCCTCGGCGTGCTTCACCACCACGAAAACCTCGACGGCTCGGGCTACCCCGACGGGCTGGCCGGCGAAGACATCCCCCTCTTCGCCCGCATCATCCACGTCGTCGATGTCTTCGACGCGCTCAGCTCCCGCCGCTCCTACCGCAACGCCATGTCGATCGAACGCGCCGTCCGCGTCATTCGCGAGGAAGCCGGGACCAAGCTCGATCCCCGGATCGCCGCCGAATTCCTCGACTTCCTCGACGAATTCAAACGCACGCGGCCCATGGAATACGCGGCCCTGTTTCCGGAGGAATCGGAAACGGAGGCGAAACCATGAAGTGTACCATCAGCCGGCAAACCGGACTGTGGCTCTTCAGTGGCGGGGGCGTACTGCTGGCCGCCACGTGGTTCGCCGCCCACAGTACACCCGGCGTTGCTGCGGACGCCGCCGCGCTGCGTCTCGGCCTGGTCGGCGGGAGCCTGCTGCTGGGCATGGGGCTCATGCTGCTGACCAGGTTCCACGGCCGCCCCCAACTTTCTCCCGGCCCGCGGCCCCTCGACCGCCCCACCCCGATCGAGTCCGCCGACAAACCGGCCCACCGCCGCGAAAACCCGTGCGAGATGCCGGCCGACCTGGTGCGTGAGATGGAAGACTGGCTCGGACACACTCCGCCCGGACCGGACGTGTGGACCGCCTTCGACCAGTTCGCCCGCGAGATGCTTGCCCGCCACGCCAACACGCGGTGGGTGCGTTGTTTCGAGGTCATGGGCGCAGGAGATCGGCTACGCCATCGTTCACTCAGCGACGCATCGCGGACGTTCGGCGAACCGGAAAACGCCTCCGGTCTGCTGGCCGAAGCCGTTCGCGGCCAGCGCCCTTGTTTCGCCGACGACCGCCCCGCGAGCGGACCAACCCCCGCCTCGGCCGACACCTGGGCCATCGCCTGGCCGGTACGTGACGGCGCAACGGTCATCGGGGTCATCGGCGTCGGCGAGTTCGGAGACGGGGGGTCGGCGGCGCTGGCCCGCACGACGACGGTACTCGCGTACTTGGGGCTGTTCTGGCGGTTCGTCGCCTTGCGCGAGCGGCTCGAAACCGCGCGGATCACGGACCGGAGAACCGGCGTGCTCAACCGCGACGAGTTCTTCGCCAAGGCTCGCCACGCAGCCCGGGAATCGCACGAGCAGGGCGAACCACTGGCGGTGGCGGCGCTCGTGCTCGAGGGGCTCCGGGGACTCGACGACAAGGGGCTGTGGGCGATACGCGATGCCCTCGTCGAGGAGGTCGGCCGGGCGCTGCTGGGCAAGCTCCGCAGCGACGACGTGGTCGGCCGGCTCGCGGACGATCGCTTCGTCTTCCTCATGCGCCGCATCGACGACACCCTCGGCCGCCTGATCGCCCACAACATCATGGAAGACGTCGACAAGCGGATCAGGCAACGCACCGAGTTCGACGGCCGGGTCGGCGTGCGGATGGGACTGGCCGGTGGCAACCTGCGACCGGCCACGCTGGACGCCCTGTTGGCCGACGCCTGGCGCGCGGTCGAAACCGCCCGCCATCGCGGTGAGCCGCTGCACGCCTGTTCCGGCGATTCGCCACAACCGGGAGGTCGGCCATGAAAATCGACGTCAATCCCCACGCGAGCGTCACCGTCGTGACGCCGCACGGTGCCATCACGCTCGAAGAGGTCGAGGAGTTCCGCGAGCGGCTGGCGGCGACGGTGAAGGAACGCGAGGGGCGGGTCGTGCTGGACATGGAATACACGCCCTATCTCGACAGCGCCGGGATCGAGGCCCTGCTCGAGTTGTGTTCCTCCGCCACGACCGCGCATCCGCGGCTGGCGAACCTGGGCGAAACGTGCCGCGAGGCCCTCGACCTGACCTCGGTACTCGAAGAGCTGGAAGTATACGACACGGTCGAGAACGCGATTCGCAGCTACAAACGGTAAACCCATGCAACTGAAACGCTCGAACAGGCTGGGCGAGATCCTTATCGAAGCGGGGCTGTTGACCGAAGACGACCTGCTGCGCGCCCTCCAGCACCAGAACTCCGAGAACAAGCGGCTGGGCGAAGTGCTGGTGGAGATGAAGCTGCTGGCTCCCGGCGTTCTGCTCAAGGCCCTGGCCGAACACATGGGCGTGAAGTCTTGCTACCTGCGCCACGGCCTGATCGATCCCGTCTGCGCGCGTATGCTCAGCCGCGAGGAAGCCGAACGCCTCAAGGCCCTGCCGCTGTTCAAAGTCGGCAATCGGCTTACGGTCGCGATGGCCGAGCCCCAGTCGCTACCCACGATCGACCAGCTCGCCCGCCTCACCGGGTGCGAAATCAACCCGGTACTGAGTTTCGAGGACAACCTCCGCGAATTCCAGGAAAAATACCTCGGCGAACAGGTCGATATCGACTCGTTCCTCGTCAACCTCACCGACACCGACGTCGAGGTGATCGAGAACGAAACCGTCGACGAGGGCCCCGTCCACGAAATCGGCCGCATGGTCGAGGGCAGCCCGGTCATCAACCTCGCCAACCTCGCCGTCCTCACCGCCATCCGCGACGGCGCCAGCGACATCCACATCGAACCCACCAAGCGGGCCACCATCATCCGCTACCGCATCGACGGACGCTTGCGCGAGCTGATGGCCGCGCCACCGGGCATGCACGCCGCCATCGTTTCGCGCATCAAGGTGATCGGCAAGATGGACATCGCCGAACGGCGGCTGCCCCAGGAAGGTCGCGTTCACGTCGTCGCCGAAGGCCGCGAAGTCGATCTGCGCGTCTCCTCGATGCCGACGCTGCTCGGCGAGAAAATCGTGATCCGCATTCTCGACAAGAGCAATCTCAATGTCTCGCTCGACGCGCTCGGCCTGGCCGGCGCACGCCTCGAACAGTTCCGCCGGATCATCTCGCGCGCCAACGGCATCGTGCTCGTCACCGGGCCGACCGGCAGCGGCAAGACGACCACGCTCTACTCGGTGCTCGATCTGCTTTCGACGCCCGAAAAGAACATCCTGACCATCGAGGATCCCGTCGAGTACCAGCTCGACCAGATCAACCAGGTCCAGGTCAACGAGCCGGTGGGGTTGACGTTCGCCCGGGCGCTGCGGTCGATCCTGCGGCAAGATCCCGACATCATCATGGTCGGTGAAATCCGCGACGAGGATACCGCCCGCGTCGCCATCCAGGCCGCCCTCACCGGCCACCTCGTGCTCTCGACCCTGCACACCAACAACGCCCCCGGCGCTTTCGCCCGCCTCGAAAACATGGGGATCGAACCCTACCTGCTGGCGTCCGCCTTCAACGGCGTCGTGGCCCAGCGGCTCGCCCGCACGATCTGCCCCCGGTGCCGCACCACCTATTATCCCCCCGAGGCCGCCCTGCGCGACGCCGGCTGGCTCGATCGCAAGAACGACGTTTTCTACAAGGGCGAGGGCTGCAAGCACTGCCACGACAGCGGATACCGCGGCCGAACCGGCATCTTCGAAATCCTCGAGAACAGCGAAGCCGTGCGTGACTGCATCTTCAACGGCGTGGACGAGGCCGCGCTCATCCGCGTTTTGCGCGGACAGGGCTGGCGCCCGTTGCGCGAGGAGGGACTACGCCTCGTCGAAGAGGGCAAATCCACGCTGGAGGAAATCCTCCGCGTGACCCACGTGGAATCCGACGGCCGGACCGCGGCGGAAACCCGCAACGCCGCCGCCACCGCGGGAGTGTGAGGAATACGACCGTGCGATACCGTTACCAGGCCATGACCAACGCCGGCGCGATCGTCGAAGACGTGATCGAAGCCGACAGCCGCAGCGAAGCCGCCGAAACGTTGCGCCGCCAAGGCACGATGTTGATGCAACTCAGTGCCGAGGGCGACGCCGCACCGCCGGAAGCACTCCCGACCGAACCGGGCCGCATGAAAGACCGCGAGTTGCTGTTGTTCACGCGGCAGATGAAGATGCTGCTCGAGTCGGGGTCCGCGCTCGTCCCGGCCCTGGAAGCGGTGAGCCGCCAGGCCCAGCGCCCCGCCGCCGCCCGGTTGATCCGCCAAATCCGCGAGGATGTCGAACGCGGTGTGACGCTCAGCGAAGCGCTCGCCGCCCATCCGTACACCTTCCCGCCGATCTACAGCAGCCTGGTCGGCGCCGGCGAAGCCACCGCGACGCTTCCCGAAATCTTCGCTCGACTCAGCGACCTCTTGCAGCGACAGCAGGCGACACGCAAAGCCCTGCTCGGGGCGATGGCCTACCCGGCATTCCTGTCGGTGCTGTCGTGCGTGGTCATGGTCGTGTTGCTGACTTTCGTCGTGCCGCGCTTTCGCCAACTGTTCGAAAGCCTCCATCGTCCGCTGCCCTACACGACCGTACTGATGTTCAAGCTCTCGAACGCCATGCTGGCCTACTGGCCCCTGCTGGCGGGCGGCCTGATCGCCGCCATCGTGGGCGTCGTGCTGGCGTTCCGCACGCCCTGGGTACGCAACCGCCTGTGGACGCTGCTGTTCGACGTACCCCTGCTCGGACGCATCCTGGCACGCTTCCAGCTCGTGCGCGTGTTGTGGATTTGGTCCGCCATGCTGCGCTCCAACGTGGCCCTGCTCGACACCATCGTGCAGTCCAAGCTCGCAATCACCAACCCCGTGTTTCGTGAAGTGCTCGATCGCCTCGAAGAAGCGGTTTCCGCCGGCGGACACATCGGCGACGCGCTGACCCGCTCGAAACACGTCGATCCCGTCATCGCGTCGGCGATCACGACGGGCGAGGAGAACGGGCGGCTGGCCGACGCCGTCACGTTCGTCACCGAATGGATGGACAGTGACAACATGCAAATACTGGCGACGCTCGTGCGTATCGCCGAACCGGCGCTGCTGGCCCTGATGGGGCTGGCGGTGGGCTGCGTATCCGCGGCACTGTTCATGCCGCTGTTCGACATGGCCACGATGTGACGCCACCGCAACGGAGACCCGCGATGTTCCCGTGGGCCGCAAAGAAAAACTCGGCGATCATGTTCGACGTGGGCACCACCAGCATCCGCGCCTGCCAGCTCTCGCGCCGCGGCCAGACCCTCGAACTACGCGACCACTTGCAGCTAGCGCTCCGCGCCGACGACGACAACGACCACGCGGCCAACCCCGATTGCGAACGACTGGCCCGCACCCTCGTCCAGGCACGCTTCGCCGGCCGCGGCGTGGGCCTCGTGCTCACGCCACCCGCCGTCCAGTTCCACACGCTCGAAGTCCCCACCGGACTGCTGAAGAACTCCGAAGACGCGATCCACAAAGCGCTCGCGTGGGAAATCGCCCGCGAAACCCGCACCGAAGCCGCTCAGTGGGAAGTCCGCTACTGGCCCTTTCCTCCCGGACACCGCCCGGGGCGCAACGTGATGACGGTGGCCATCTCTTCGCCGCTGGTGAGGGAATGGGTCGCGCGTTTCAACCGCCACGGCCTCCACCTGTGCCGCGTGACCGCTTCGCCTTGTTCGCTCGCCCGCGTAGCCGCCTGCACGTGC
>JALSRY010000780.1 GCA_026984555.1 Phycisphaerae bacterium | reverse complement strand
CTTCTTGAAATCGACCAGGTAGAACTCGACCTCGTCGGGGCCGTACCACAAGGCCGTATTCGTAATGATCACGTGCAGCAGTGTCGACTTGCCCGACCCGGTCTTGCCCGCCACGAGCACATGCTGGGCCAGCCCCTTGCCCAATCGCAGGTTCTGGAGCCGCACCGCGCCCGCCCGGCCCAGCGGAACGTCGATCCCCTCGGCCGACGACCGGCTCCAGAACTGCCCATCCTGCGGCGCCGCGGTCGCAAACGGTACCTCGACCCGCAGGGTGTCCTGCGCCGCGCGCCCCACGACGTGCATGACCCTCGTGAGGGTGTCTTCGTCGGGGGGGGCATCCAGCACCAGCGGAAACGCACGCAACAACGCATCGTGACAGACAAAACCACCCGCGTCGGGCTCCCAAACCAGCCGAACGCCGGCAGCCTCCAGGTCGTCGAGCTGCAACGCGGGCGGAACCGCCAGACGCCGATCGTGGGCAATCAGCGTGAACACGCCGCAACGCGGCCCGCTGCTGACGATGCTCCCCAGCCGCCGCGCGGCTTCGTCGCTGAAATTCGCGGGAAAGTCGGCGATCACCAGGAAACGATAGGGCTCGGCGATCTCCCCGGCCTGGCGGTTGTATTCGTCGATCGTCTCGAACTCGTTGCGGAGGTATTTCTGGATCACGTTTTCCATGTGCGCGGTGAGTTCCGTCAGGCGCGCCTCGATCTGCGCCGTCTCGGTCCAGATGCGCGCCCCCACCAGCGCCTCCTCGTAATCCCCCAGGTGCATGAAACCCGCGAAGTTCTCGCCCAGCCCCACCGGGTCGATGATCGTGAACTGCACCCGCCCGGGCGGCAACGAGGTCAGCAACCGCAACATCACGCTGCGTAACACGTCGAGCGCCTCCCGCCGACCCGCCCGGTCCGTTTGCAGCAACAGCGAACAGCGCTGCGGCAACGCCAGCAGCAGCGGCGTCTCGATCGCCGTCAGCTCCGCCGGCGGGAACCCCGTCAATCGGCGCACGCTGGGCGCGATGTCGTCCAGATCCACCCGCCAGCGTCCCAGCGCGACGTGGTCGGTAAACGTCGCCGGTGGTCGCCACGACGCTGAAGCGAACCGCGTCCAGTCGCTGCTGGTGCTCGGCCCCAGCACCGCTTGCATCTCCAGCAGCCGTCGAATCGTCGCGATTCCGTCCCGCCAGCGGCTTTCCATCTCGCCCCGAAGTGTCTCGTACTCGGCCCGACACGACGCGGTCCGCTTTTCGAACCGCGCCCGCACCGCCGCCAGCTCCGCGTCCCGGCTCGTGGTGTACTCCGCCAGGCGCTGCTCGCGTTCGCGCCGCACCTGCTCGACGAACTCCTCGTAACGCCGGGCGTTTTCCGCTTCGCGCGCCGCGCGGGCCTGTTCGATTCGCTCCAGCGCATCGAGCCGCCGCCGGTTTGCCAGACACACAGCCTGGCGACAGGTCGCTTCGGCCGTCGTCCGATCGCGCAGGTGCTTGTCGGTGGCGCGCTGTTCCTCGGCGTTCTTGTGGTCCTGGGCCTGGCGCAGCCGCTCGTCCAAGGCCGCTTCGGCCGCTTGCGCCGCCGCCACGAACCCCGCGTACTCGCGCGCAGCGCGCACGAGCGCCTTGCGGCGCACCATCCTCCCCGCGACCGCATCGGCGATGACGAAGACCACCACCGCCGCCCCGGCCGAGATCAGCAGCGGTGCCGCCGGCAAATGCCCCATGAAATGAAACGCGGCGAGCACGACAACGGGTACGGCACACAAGGCCGCCAGCAGAACGGCCGTCCGCCCCCCTGCCAGAAAGCGCGGCACCGTCAACGCCCGCAACGCCGCCAACCGCTCCCCGGCATGCTTCAGCGCTTGCTCGAACCTGCCGCGGACCTCGCCCGTCGGTGCGGGCGCATCGGGCAGGTCGGCGGGCGTCCACCCGTACTGTTCCAGCAGTGCTTCGACCTCGCGGCGCAGATCGGCGACACGTCGTCGATCCGCGTCGACACGCGCAACCGCGGCCCGGTACTCCTTCTGAATCCCCTGGATCGTCGCGTGGGCGACCGTGTCGGCCATCAGCAGGTCGTCTTCTTCCTGGTGCTTGGCTTCTTTCTCCGCCTCGGCGAACTCGGCAACCGCCCCCCGCGTCAGCTTATCCGTCTGAGCCTCGAGCGAATCCCGCACCGCCGCGTATTCGCGCTCGACCGTCTCCATCTTTTCGGCGTACTCGCGTTCGATCGCGCCGATCTTCTTCTGCCATCGCGCACGAATCCGGCCGGCCGCTTCATCGTACTCGGCCTCGTCGGCCGCGATCGTTTCGCGGTAGCGTCGTTCGATCTCCTCCTCTTCGCGCGCGACGACCTCCGCGGCCAGTTTGCGAACCTCGGCGAGCGCGGCGCGTTGCTGTTCGATCAGCGCGAGCGTCCCGCCGCCGCGCGTCGTGTCGATATCCTGGACATCGTTCTCGGCCATCGTGGCATATCCGTCGAGCGATTGCTCGCTCGCCGACCCTGCTCATTGACAATCCCGCCGAACGCTGCGCAGCACCACCGCGATGCGGCCCATCGCGGTTTGCGTTGCCCGCAGCTTCACCAACAGCGGCTCGATCACTTCCCGTTCAAAACGACGACTATTCTCATCGCGCCAGAAAAGCCGCGTTTCGCTCCACAGCCGGGACAGGTCTTTCTCGACCTGCTTGAGTTTGCCCGCGGAGGATTCGACGCTCACGACCGCTCCCCATCCGCGAAAGCCCCTGGCGCCTCCGCCGGCCCCGACCCACTCGAACCGGACATGCGAACCGGCGTATCATCCGGCCGCAACAGCCCTGCCACTTCGCCCCCGTCGATCAGAATCAACCAGCCGGGCGGGAATCCCAACAGAATCTCCCAATCCGGCCGGGCTGCCAGCACATCCGCAACCGAACACGCTTCCGGCACCGCGTCCGCGTCGTCGACCAGACCGATCTGCCAGCCGCTATCGCCCGCGGGCACCGATTGCGTCCGCACCATCCACACCCGCGGCGCCGAGCCCACGCCCCGCGCGATCAGCACCCGCTCGTCGGACGCGGGCGTACACCCGGCATGGCCCCCCTCGGCGGCCAACCCGCGCAGCGCAGCGCGACAAGCCGCGTCGAGCGCGGGCCTCCCCGCCAACTCCGCTGCCACCGTGGCGCCGGTCCGCACCGCGTCGCGTTTTTCCGCGGGTACAGCATGCCGGCGCAGCGCGCGACACAGCTCCAGCGTGTCATACTCCGGCGGCGCCCGCCGAACGGATTCCGCTTGCCCCCCCGCCGATGTGTCGGCCACCTCTCCGATCTCCGAGCCCCGGGCCACCGGCGAGCCCTCTCCCGAAGCGTAGGCTTGCAACGCGCAGATCATGTGATCGAGTCGGGCCAGTGCCTTGGGCACCTCCCCCTCGATCAGGTAGCCCAGCCCCTGGGCCATGCTCTTGTATGCGAACGCCTCCTCGTCGAGCACTCGCAGCCAGCGGCGCACGTTGGCCCGCCGGGCGCGGGCTTCATCGAGGCGCCGTTGGACCCGCGCGAGGTTCTTTTCCTCCTCGACGGTGGAATAGCGCCCTCCCAGCGGCGTTTTCATGGCTTCCTTGCGCTTCAGCGCGCTGCGCGCCCGTGCGACCAGTTCGGACTGCTTCTCCACCTCGCGCTTCCAGTACAATTGCTGTTCTTCGCGCAGCCAGCTCGCGGTCCGCAGGATTTCAGCATCGGCCTCGGCCAGCGCAATCCCCGCATCCTCGGCGAGCACGCACAACGCCGCCCGCAACCGCAAAAGAGCATCCAGCGATTCGATGGCGGCTCGCTCGGCCATACGGGGAAATCCTAACGCTGCTGGAGGTAGTCCTCGATGTGCCCGGCCCGCTTGCGCAGAAACGCCACGTGCCGATCGGTCGATTCGATGAACCGCCCCAGCGTTTTCATCGTCTGTTCGAACTCCTCGGTGAACTTGCGCTGTTCCTGGTCGCGCCAGTGCTTCTCCAGGCCCCGCAACCGGGCATTGAGCCCCGCCATCAACGCCTGCAAATCGCTGGAAAAACGCGCCAGGTCTCGCGCAAATCGCCGCAGTTCAGCCGGATCGACGTTCGCTTTGGCCATCTCGCACTCCACGGGTCCGGGCGGGCGGCCCCCCTTTCATTTTTATCTTAGGCCCCCTTACGGGCATGTCGAACCGAATCTGCATCCCGATTGCGTCTGCCAGCCACCTGCGCCACAATGCCGCCGTACAATCCCGGGCCGGGAAAACCGCCGTGCGCCGTCCGCTCCGCGTAAGCGGAACGCGGGCCGCCGACCGCCCCGATACGCAGCGAACAACGCACCGGGCCATGCCCCGGCGACGGAGAAACCGCATGAGCCGACTCGAACAATTGCTGAATCTCGCCAAGGCCGACCCGAACGACCCGCTGACCCACTATGCGGTCGCCCTCGAGTATTTCAACCAGGAACGCTGGGAGGAAGCGCTGGAAGCATTCGCCCGGAGCCTCGCGATCGACCCGGATTACACCGCCGCGTATTACCACAAGGCCCGCGCTGAAATCCGCGCCGGCAAACGCGACGTCGCCCGTGAGACGCTCGCGACGGGCATGGACTGCGCGCGACGCAAAGGCGATGCCAAGACCGAACGTGAGATGCGCGAACTGCTCGAAACCATCGGCTGAAGATCGCCCGCCGCCGGCCCGGATCACCCGCGGAAGCGGCGCGGGCGCGGCGCCCCGCCCGCTACGAACCGCCTGCCCCGCCTTCGCGGGTGGCCCGAGCGTCTCGCCCGCGGGTCGGCGACTTGAGTCGGCGAAGCTGGAGCAGGTTCTGCACCCGGTCGAGCAGCTCGTTTTTGTTGACCGGCTTGGTCAGGAAACATTCGGCCCCGCACTCCCGCGCCCGCTCGACATCCGCCGGCTCGTTGAGCGCCGTGACCATGATGATCGGAATGTCCCGGTACGCCGGGTCGTCTTTGAGAATCCGGCACACCTCGTACCCACTCCGTCGGGGCATCATGATGTCCAGCAGAATCAGGTCCGGCTGGTGGCGTTCGACGAGGTCGAGCGTTTCCTGCCCGTCCCGCGCCGCAAGCACACGGATTTCCAACGGGTCCAGGTATGCTTCGAGCAACTCGCGAATCTGCGGGTTGTCGTCGGCGATCAGAATGGTGGCGGTTCGTGTCGCTTCGTCGCTCATGGCCGCTTCTCGTGTCGCGCTCGGTGTTTCCGGGGCCACCCCCCGCTGGAAACCACCCGGCTGCGGGGCCACAGTTTCGCGGAAACACCCGCCGAACGCAAACCTTGTCGGAAACCTGGGGGACGGATATAGTGCACCCAGATTCGCGGGGCACCCTTTCTCGGCCCGGTGCAGGCCGTGCGCAGTGCCGCCCCCGCGAGAGTTCCGACCGCAAGACCGGAGTAATCTTCCATGAAGCATGGTTCCGACTCGCCTTGCCGCGTTGTCCTCGGCTCGCTCGCTTTGGCAGCGGTTCTGCTGCTGCCGGCCGCCGGCTGCATTTCCGGTGGCTCACTGGCCCTGCTCGGGCACCCCCTCTTCTCCCGCTTCACGGGCCCGACCTCAACCGGCACCGGCGTCACAACGCCGGGCAGTGGGTTCTTCGGCGGCGGCGGACGCACGAACCTCGACCCCTGCTCCGAATCCAACGCCCGCAAGTTCGTGCGCATCTCCATGCGCAACCTCGACCAGGACGACTACATCCACTACTTCTTCGTCGCCATCGCCTACGTCAACGGCGATGTCCACCCCGACGGCGCTGTCTGCCCGGATGACGTCGCCCTGTATACCGCGTTCGGATACGAAGAAATCGCCGACGGCGATCTCCAGGCCTTCGGAAACTACTGTATCGAAGGCCCCGCCTTGGTCTACTTCCACGATGGCGGGCGCTTCCGCAGCGGCGGCGGCGTCACCGGCGCCGCGCTCGCTTCCGCAATCGCTCCCGCCCAAGGCTCCAACCCCACCTACGACGCCTTTTTCAGCGCCGCCGGCGCCAGCCTCCCCGTGCCGAACATCATCATCTTCCACAACCCAGGCACCGGCGAGGGACAACCCCTCAAGGTCAGCATCAACGAGCCCGACCCTTGCCTCGTCATCGGCAACATCAGCTCCCGCACAACCCCCAACTGCCAACAGGACGCCTTCTACTACGTCGATGAGTCCGACCGCATGGCCGGCTCGATTTCCCTCGGCAGCGGCGCCGGTATCCGCGTCCCCAACGAAATCCAGGGAACCGGGTGCCAGTGCAGCGCCTTCGCATCTTTCAACGGCGAGGATTTCCAGGCCGCCCAGGTTCTCGCGCCTTCGGGAACCTCCGCTTCCGAGGCACGCTGCAACGAGTTCCTCCGCGGCGGCAGCATCGAGTACGTCTTCATCCGTGACGACCGCAACCCCCCGATCCCCCAGTTGCTCACGCGCGTCACCGATCAGTCCGGCTCGGAAGCCCACACCTTCGACTCCCGCGCCAACGTCCCATAAATAGAGAGTCCCCCCGTCAGAAACCAGACGCCCCGGCCGCGCTGATGCGGCCATGCGTGCGGTGCCGGGGTAACGACCCGGCGATGTCGA
>JALSRY010000779.1 GCA_026984555.1 Phycisphaerae bacterium | reverse complement strand
TGCTCGGGCGTCAGGAGCTCGCGCTGGTCGGGGCTCAGGTACCCGATGCTGATCCGGCTCGTATCCAGCGCGTGCACCTGGTCGGCATCCAGCGCGTGCCGCGCATCGGCCGACATGTTGTAGAAATGGTACGGGTTGTCGATCTGGCTGATCTGCTCGGGCGTGAGGTAGTCCACCTGGTCGGCGTCGAGCTGCCGGAACTGGTTGGGCGAAAGCGAATGCACCCAGTCGCCGGTCGGGTCGTGTACCTCGATCTCGACGATATCGGTGTGCGTGGTGGTGCCGTCCGAGACTTCGACTTCGAACTTCAGCGTGGTCGTGTCGTGTACGTCGGGCGCGGTGAACGTCGGCTGCGCGCCGTGCGGATCGCTCAGCTCGACGGTCGGCCCGTCGATCTGGTGCCAGGTAAAGGTCAGCGAATCGCCGTCATCATCGTGGGCGGCCGCGTCGAGCGTAACCGTATCGCCTTCGTTGATGACGACATCGTCACCCGCATCGACGGTCGGATCGTGGTTCATGCCCTCGTACCACAGGTCGTGGGCCGCCCCGTCGTAGCTCACCGGCGTAGCGGCATCGAGATTCAGATCGTGCGTGGTGTCGCCGTCCGTCAGGTGAAACTCGCCGGTGACGCCCTCGGCTCGCACGTTGCCGCTGATGCCGCCGGTGACGGTCAGGCTGTTCAGATCGCCCTGGATGGTGACGTTGCCCTGCAACTGGCCGTCGATGGTGACATCGCCGCCGTTGCCTTCGATGACGATGTCGGCGTCGGGCTCCACGTTGCCGCCGACCTCGAGCGATTCGACGTCGCCGTGAAACGTGATGTCGGCGGGCACGTCGCTTTCGATCTGCACGGTTCCCACGTTCGCGTCGACGTGCATATCCCCGTCAACGTCGCTGTCGATTTCGAGCGTGCCGATGTGCCCGTCACCGCCGCCGACGACCACCGTGCCCACGTTGCCCTCGCCGGCCAGGTGCAGCGTGTCGATATCGCCGCTGCTCTCCAGCCGTCCGAGACTCTCGTCGATGTGGACGTGGCCCAGGTGCACGTCGCCGCTGATGGCTTCGACCCGAATGACACTGTCGGCGGTGACGTTGTCCACGTCGCTGATGGTCAGCGTGTTGGTGTCCACGTCGTAGGATGCATCGAAGGTTCCCCCGCCCTCGATCCCGACTTGAACGACCTCGGCCCCGTCCACGATCACCGCCGTACCGCCGAACCCCTCGATCGAGCCGTCCTCGGCCATCACGTGGGCCTGCATGTCGGCGAAATGGATCGACTGGATGTGGTCGTAGTTGATGTCGAACGAATGCCCGTCACCCATGTCGATCGTGATCTTGCCGTCGTGGAAGGTGGCGTCGGAGAGGTTGTAGTTGGACAAATCGACCATGTTCATGCCGCCGCCGCCGTCGATGGTGTAGACGGCCCCATCCTGCGGATCGTTGAAGGCGAACATGTCGTTTCCGTCGCCGCCGACGATGTGCTCGACGCCCTGGAGCGTGTCGATGCCCGTGCCGTCGTCCACCTGTCCGAGCGTCAGATCGGCGCCGATGCCGCCGTGGTTGTCGGAATAGTCGGCGGTGTCGTGCCCTTCCCCGCCGATGAGCGTATCCGCACCGCTGCCCCCGTGGAGCACGTCGTCGCCGGTACCGCCATCGAGCACATCGCTGCCGGCGCCCCCGTCGAGATGGTCATTACCGGCGAGGCCGGAGACGGTATCGTCGCCGGCGCCGCCGCTGAGCGTATCGTCCCCGCCGGTGCCGGTGAGGTTCTGCGGCACGCGCGCGGACTGGCCGCCGCCGAAGATGATGTTCTCGACGTTCTGGTGGTGGATGGTGAACGTTTCGTCGCCGCCGAGGTGGACGGTGATCGTGTCGGCGGTGACTTCGGCGTCGTCGGCGCTGATGTGGCTCAGGTCGATGGTATCGGTGCCGTCGCCGCCGTCCACCGTGTATACGTCGCCGGCCTTGGCGTCGGTGAAGCGAAACACATCGTCGCCGCCGCGGCCGTCGAGCGTATCGCTGCCGCCGTGGCCGTCGAGAACGTTATCGCCGCTGTCGCCGGCGAGCGTGTCATCGTGTGCGCTGCCGGTGAGGTTCTCGATGTTGCTGAGTGTATCGTCGCTGGTGACGGTCTCGGTGATGCGTTCGGCACGATGGGTTTCGGCGTTGTAGCGCCAGGTGGTGTGTTCGAAGGTTTCGTGAGCGGTACCGGCCTCGAGGTCGGCGTTGACGCCGTGCTGGGCGGCGGAATAGTCCGCGGTATCGTGACCGGCGCCACCGTCGAGCGTGTCGTTGCCGAACCCACCGACGAGCGTGTCGTCGCCGGCGCCGCCTTCCAGCGTATCGTCACCCCCATAAGCACCAAGGTTGAGCCTGTTTGCGCCGGCAAGCCGACCACCAACCGCGGCCCCGGGGTTCACGTGCATGTCGCCGACGAGCGTATCGTCGCCGGCACCGCCCTGGAGGTGGTCGGCGCCCATGTTGCCAACGAGCGTGTTGTCGGCATCGTCGCCGATGAGCGTATCGTCGCGGTAGCCGCCGTGGACATTCTCGACATTGTGCAGCGTGTCGTGTCCGGCGCCGCCGGTAGCTTCACCACTATTCAGATCGACGTGTACGCCATCCTGGTAGGCGGCGGCGTAGGACACGGTATCGATCCCTTCGCCGCCGTCGATGGTGTCATCGCCCCGGCCGGAGAAAATCGTATCGTCGCCGCCACGGCCCTCGATCGTG
Organism: Phycisphaerae bacterium; assembly: GCA_026984555.1. Lineage (GTDB taxonomy): Bacteria > Planctomycetota > Phycisphaerae > UBA1845 > Fen-1342 > JALSRY01. Next base: position 3,863 of record JALSRY010000779.1, on the reverse strand, counting down.
TTATTGCCGGCGAATTCGCGGAGCACGTTGTCGTGGTCGTCGCCGGCCAGGTGGTCGTTGTGAGCAGATCCGAAGACGTTTTCAACATTCGAAATGGTATCGGTTCCGTCTCCCGTCGCAGTCCCGGCCTGGAGATCGACGTGCACGTCGTCTTGGGCACCGTGGAACATCACGGTATCGGTGCCTTCGCCGCCGTCGATCGTATCGTCGCCGTAACCGCCGTAGAGAAAGTCGTTCCCCGCGCCACCGTCGAGCGTGTCGTCGCCCGCCCCGCCGTTCAAGTAATCTCGCCCGTCACCGGCGATCAACGTATCATCGCCACCGCCACCGGCGAGATAATCGTTGTTCGCGCCCGTGTCGATCACGTTGTCGTTGTTGTCGCCAACAACGAAATCCCGCTGATCGGACCCGGTGACGTTCTCGATGCCGCTGAGCCGATCATGCCCAGCGCCGCCCCAGGATTCGCCCCGCGCGAGGTTAACCCGCACAGCACCCGTCGCCCCGCTGTAGTCGGCGGTATCGCTTCCGGCGCCACCGTCGAGAACGTCATCCCCCGCGCCGCCGTGCAGCGTGTCGTTTCCGGCGTTGCCGGCGATTGAATCGTTGCCCGCACCACCATCGAGCGTATCGTCGCCGGCGTCGCCGCGGAGCGAATCGTTGTCGGCCCCGCCGTGCAGCTCGTCGTTGCCCGCGCCGCCATCCAAGTGATCGTTTCCCGCGCCGCCGAACAGTGTGTCGTCTCCACTACCACCGTCGAGCGTGTCACTCCCATCGCCGCCGTGCAGAATGTCCGCACCGTCGTCGCCATAGAGGTGGTCGTCACCACCCATCCCTTCCATCAAGTCAGCGCCGGCGTGCCCGTGCGCCGCGTCGGCCAGGTCACTTCCGATAAAGTGGTCACTCCCGTCCGTCGGCCCGTCGTGTACGTCCCCGGTGTCGGCGTCCACCCACGTCGCCGAAAGCAGAATCCGCGGCTCGAGCGCCTCAGCATCAAACGACGGCTTCTTCTGCTGATTTTCCGCCGATGGCTGCTCCGACCGTGCGGGCGAGGTCTTCGAACCATGCTTACGGTTTTTCTTGCGGCGACGTTTCATCGTTCTGACGCTCCCGGGAGTGATCAGACCATATGCCGGGGAAGATTTGACACTCCCCGGACACATATTTTCTGTGCAGTGGGCATTCACCCAGTCGTTCGTCGAATATCCGTGCGTCACGCTTGAGTACGCATGAACGTTATTCATGCCAGACGCATTACCCTGTCAGCATGTATGCTGTTATTGGACGTGCAACCAACTGTTATTGTGCGTACCTGACACAAACACACACATTACCGCACAGAGGGAGAGCGTGGCCGCCCCGAAGATGCTTTCATCGCTCGTGCCCCATCGGCACATGACCCGGGCGAACCAGCGGCCCGGTGTACAACGCCGCCCGCGAAGCGTAGTCTATCTGTCATGGATGATGCGATGATCCGACAAGCCGCCGATTACATGCTCGGCGCCCAGAGTGTGTGCGTCTCCAGCGGCGCGGGAATGTCCGCCGAATCGGGCGTGCCCACGTTTCGCGACGATTCGGGGCACTGGTCGAAGTTCAACCCCGCCGAGCTCGCCACCCCCGAGGCGTTCGCCCGCAACCCCCGAAAGGTCTGGGCATGGTACCGCGAGCGCCGGCGGGCGCTGGCCTCGATCGAGCCCCACGCCGGCCACCGTATCCTCGCGGAATGGGAATCCCGCGTTCCGGAGATGGTCGTCGTAACCCAAAACGTGGATGGCCTCCACCACGCCGCCGGCTCGAAGAACGTCATCGAGCTCCACGGCCGCCTCGATGTGGCCCGCTGCACCGCCTGCGACTACGCGATCCAGGGCCTCGACGATCTCGGCCCCGACCCACGCTGTCCCGAATGCGAACAGCGGCTGCGTCCCGGCGTCGTCTGGTTCGGCGAGATGCTCCCCCCGGGAGCGACCGAGGCCGCCTTCGCCGCCGCCCGCAAGTGCGATGTTCTGCTCGTGATCGGAACCAGCGGGGTGGTCCAGCCGGCGGCGTCGCTGGCCGAAGTCGCCAAGACCGCCGGGGCCCGCCTGATCGAAATCAACCCGACGCCCACCCCCATATCCGCCTATGCCGACGTATGTCTCCGGAGTGGTTGCCGCGACGCCCTGACGGCCATCGACCGGGCGTGGAGAGAGATGGGAAGCTGAGCGTCCGGCCCGATGCGGGCTACGGCGTGGCGCCGTCGTCGCCCGCGCCGTCGAAAAACGTGAGCTGGTTCCGCTCGAACACGTTCTTCGTGAACCGCGCGTCGATCGGAATCGGATAGTCGCCGGTGAAACACGCCGTACAGTAGCCCTCCGCCCCGACGCGCACGCACGAAACCATCCCCTCCAGCGAGAGATACGCCAGCGAATCGACATCGAGAAACCGGCGAATCTCCTCCACCTCGCGTCCCTCGGCGATCAACTCCTCCTTGCGCGGAAAATCGATGCCGTAATAACACGGGTGGCGGATCGGCGGGCTGGCGACGCGCAGGTGGATCTCGCGGGCCCCGGCATCACGCAGCGACTGCATCTTGCCGCGCGTCGTCGTGCCCCGGACCACCGAATCCTCGACGACGACCAGACGCTTCCCCTCGACACTCCCCCGGATCGGGTTGAGCTTGAGCCGCACCGTCAGATCCCGGATCGACTGCGACGGCTGGATGAACGATCGCCCGACATAGTGGTTGGTCGTGAACCCGCGACCCAGCGGAATACCCGACTCCTCGTGGTAGCCCAGCGCGGCACACCGCGCGCAGTTCGGCACCGGAATCACCAGGTCCGCATCGGCTGGCGCCTCCCGCGCCAACGCCGCGCCCATGGCCCGGCGGACCAGGTGCACGCTCTCCTCGAAAATCTCGCTCGACGGGTCCGCGAAATAAATCAGCTCGAAGATGCAGCTCGCCCGCCGTGGGCTCTCCGCCGGCGCGAAACGCCGCGAGCGAAGCCCTCTTGCCGTCAACGTGACGATCTCGCCGGGCTCGACATCGCGTTCGTAACGCGCGTTGACCAGGTCGAACGCGCAGGTCTCGCTCGCGACGACCCAGGCGTCCCCGAGCCGGCCGAGGCACAGCGGCCGGTTTCCCGAAGGATCGCGCACCGCCTCGATCCGGTCCGGATACATCAACAGCAGGCAGAACGAACCCGCCAGGTGCCGCAACACCGCCGCCAGCGGGTCGGGTTGCTCGCGGTATTCCAGGTCCGCGAGCATGTGCAGGATCACTTCCGTATCCGAGGTGGTCGTGAAGATGCGCCCCCGGCGCTCGTAATCCTCGCGCAACGCCACCGCGTTGACCAGGTTCCCGTTGTGACACACCGCCGCGTGGCCCATTGCCGCACTCGCCAGCAGCGGCTGGGCGTTCGAAACGCTGCACGAACCAGTCGTTGAATATCGGACGTGTCCGATCGCCGCCGAGCCCGACAGCCCCCGGAGATCTTCCGCGCGAATCGCCTCCGTCACGAGCCCCATACCCGCATGACGCCGAATGGTCGTGCCATCCGAACAACAAATCCCGGCGGACTCTTGCCCCCGATGTTGCTGAGCGTACAGGCCCAGGTAGGTCAACTCGGCCGCGTCCGGTCGATCCATGATCCCGAACAGACCGCAATGATGATGGAGGGACGACACGCACAACCTCGCTGCTGGCAGGCGCGGGCCCGTCCACCGGCCCGCGGACGAAAAATCCCATCATAGCCCGGCCTCCACCCCATGATAAGAGGCCTTCCCCATGCGGCATGGTGCCGAACGGAACTCGGCCGCCGCACGGCCACGATGCCCCGGTCGCGGGACCGCTCAAGACCCGCTCCACTGTCGTCGTATCGGATTCCAAC
>JALSRY010000778.1 GCA_026984555.1 Phycisphaerae bacterium | reverse complement strand
AGGAGCGGTAGGGGGGCGCACGGGGTAGGGGGGCAAAGCCCCGGCTCCGGGCGCCTTGGCCAGCGGGCGAGGAATCGCCACTGGGCTGGTGGGCTTCCGGAGTCGGCAACCAGGCTACGCCGCCGCGCGCTTCGACGCGCTACGGGGCTGCAACGAACGTGACGTCCACTTCCACCGTGGCATCGAGCGGCAACTTGGCGACGCCCACCGCGACACGCGCATGCGCCCCCGCTTCGCCGAATACATCCTTGATGAGATTACTCGCGCCGTTGGCCACCAGGTGCTGTTCGGTAAAGCCATTCGCCGACGCAACATAGACCACCACCTTGAGAACCCGCTCGATCCTATCAACGCCGCCGGCTGCCTCCGCGCCAACCGCAATCGCATTGATCGCGCAGAGGCGGGCAGCATCCTGTGCCGCCTCCAGCGACTGTTCGCGGCCCGCCTGTCCCGTGTAGGCCACCGTCCCATTCCGGATCGGAACCTGCCCACTCAGGATACACAACTGCCCGTGACGCACAAACGGCACATAGGCCGCCACCGGCTTCGGCACCGGCGGCAGTGTTACGCCCAACTCCGCCAAACGTTCACTTGCTTTGCTCATCGTCCGACTCTCCTTGGTCACGCTCCCCATACGCGTGTTGCGCCCCCAAGCCCGATGCGGCATCCGCGTCCGCCGCCGGGTCGCCGCTTTCCAGCTCAGGATTCGGCGCCGTCGACTCGCCACCTTCCACCGACTCATCCCCATCAGACGACAGCCCGCCTTCCGTCTCGTCGTACTCGGGAACTTCGTCGAGAACAAACAGGTAGATCTCGCCGTGAAGGACGTCCTGTTCCGCCCGGAGCCGGTGAGCGCGGATCAACTCGAGCATCGCCAGGAACAATCCCACGACTTCCGCCCGGCTGTCGCGGTCCGCGAACAGTGCCTGAAACTTGGTCGGCCCTCGTTGCTCGATCGTATCGAGGATCAGGTCGGCCCATTCGCTGACAGGCGTTTCGTCATACGTGACCTCGTGAAACCCCGGCCCCTCGCCAATCGCCGCCATGACCCGGCCAAAAGCCGCCAGCAGGTCCCAAACCTGCGCTTCCTCCAGCTCTACCCCTTCGAGCTCTCGCGGCAGATTCCCCGGCCGCCGCACGTAACGCTTCTGCCGCTCGTCCGCAGCGTGCCCCAACGCCTCGGCAGCATCTTTGAACCGCTTGTACTCCAGTAACTGCCGAACCAGGCTCGCCCGCGGATCGTCCTCTTCGTCGCCCGCTTCCACAGGCGGCGACGGCAACAACGCCCTCGATTTCAGCTCCACGAGCGTCGATGCCATCACCAGGAAGTCACCGGCGGCGTTCGGGTCCAGGTGTTCGAGCAGCTTGACGTATTCCAGGTATTGCTCCGTCAGCCGCGCGATCTGGATATCCTGGATATCCACTTCGTCCCGCCGAATAAGATACAAGAGCAGGTCGAGCGGCCCCGTGAAGACATCGAGTTGTACGCGATAATCGTCGGTCACACGTTCCCTGCTTGTTTCATGCTGCCAGAAACGGCCACACTCCGCCGATTTCTGCTTGCGGCGACACTGTTCCCTCGGGGATCACCGCGTGGCTGTCACGATGCCACACGCATCGCGGACGTCGGCCATCACCGCCTGCGCCTCGGCGCGGGCTTTGGCGGCCCCCGCGGCCAGGACATCCTCCACGTCGGCCGGTCGTGCCAACCATTCGTCCCGCGTGCCTCGCTTCGAACCAAACTGCTCTTCGTACAGCTCGACGAGGCGTTTCTTCACCTCCCCGTAGCCCATGCCGCCCGCGCGGTACCGCTCCGCCCACTGGGCCACTTCCTCCGCCGGCGCCATCAGCCGCAACAACGCGAACACGTTGCAATGTTCCGGGTCTTTCGGCTCTTCTACCGGCGTGCTGTCCGTCTTGATGCTCATGATTCGTTTTTTCGCCTGCTTGGCCGGCATGAACAGGTCGATCGTGTTGCCGTAACTCTTGCTCATCTTCTGCCCGTCGATCCCGGGAACCACCGGCGTTTCGCCCAGCAGCGGCTCCGGTCGCCGAAACACCTCGCGATACGTGTTGTTGAAGTACCCCGCCATGTCCTGCGTCATTTCGATATGCTGCTCCTGGTCCTTGCCGACCGGAACCAGATCGCTGCGGTAGATCAGGATGTCCGCTGCCATCAACAGCGGGTAGCTGAACAACCCCATCGAAACCGCCAACCCCTTCGCGACCTTGTCTTTGAACGAGTGCGCCCGCTCGAGCAACCCCTTGCCGGTCACCGTCGACAGGATCCACGCCAACTCCGTGACCTCCGGCACGTCGCTTTGGCGAAACAGCGTTGCCTTGTTCGGGTCGAGCCCCAACGTCAGGTAGTCCACGGCCACATCGCGTGTCAGCGCGCGCAATCGGTCGGCATCGTGCACCGTCGTCAGCGAATGGTAGTTCGCGATGAAATAAAAGCACTCGTGCTCGTCCTGCAGCGCGATATGCTGCCTGATCGCCCCGAAATAATTACCCAGGTGCAACGTCCCGGACGGCTGAATTCCCGACAAAACACGCATATGCACCTCTCCATGCCCGGCCGAGCCGGGCCCGCGTCGACGGTGATCACCAAAACCGAAGTAGACCACGGAATCCCCCCGCCGACAAGCACCCCTCCCGCGACCTTCAATCCAGGTCCGACATGTGCCACGCGTCGGGCGGCGCCTGCGGACTGGTCCACGCGCCCGCCAACGCCGCGGCCTCCAGGTCCGTGATCAGCAGCATTCGCGGGCGTGATGTTCCCCACAGTTCTGCCGCCCAGCCCACCTGACGCATCCGCAGGATCAGCAGCGTATCCGCCGGCGTATACAATCGCACCGACTCGCCCACGCGCCCCGCCAGTCGCCGCCGCAACACCACCCCACGCGGAACGAGGTACCAGTCGCCCATCGCCCAGCGTACCCCCGCGAAAACCAGAACATAGAGCACCAGGATCGACAACCACACGAGGATCACACCCCGTGACCGTTGCAACGCGATCTGAATGATCGCTTGGATCAATTGGGGCATTATCACCAGCAATGGTATCCCCAGCCGGATCAGTCGGCGCCGCCAGAAGCCCGGCCGGTGCTGCGATGCCTCCGTGTGCCGCCCAAGTGCGAACGTTTCTGCAAGCGATTGCAACGAGGGGTGCGTTTCGTCCAGTGGCAGCGGCTCGAAACGCACGGGGATCGGTCGCACTTCCGGCGCGGTGCGGTTTACCCCGCAGTAGCGCACCAGCAACCCGCCCAGACCATACGTCCGCCTGATGTCGTGCAGGTACGACGCCACATACCGAGTATCGCGCCAGGACGCCCCGAGCACCTCGCGCACCGCTTCTTTCGCCTCGGCCGGAAGGCTATCGCAATGCACCTCGTAGTCCGTCCGTTTCCGCATCACGACGGTCACGACGTGCACCTCGGCTCGAGCATCAGGAGTCGTCGGGGCAGTGGTGGGGGGGGACGCACCTCCGGGGCTGGCTGGCGGATCGGGAAGGGGCTGCGCCATCAAACGCCTCCGGTGGCCAATCTCAAACGAAGGCGCCGGGGCGCGAGGATATCCTCGTCCCCGGCGCCTCCGCGTGCGTCGCGTGAGGTCGTGCCACGGCGTAAACTCAGCCGCGGGCCTTCTCGTAATACTCCGCCACTTTGTCCCAGTTCACGACGTTCCACCACGCCTTGATGTACTCCGGCCGCCGGTTCTGGTATTTCAGGTAATAGGCGTGTTCCCACACGTCCAAGCCCAGAATCGGCGTATGCCCGGCCATCAGGGGCGAATCCTGGTTGGCTGTGCTGCCGACGTGGAGCGTGCCGTTCTGGTCGATCCCCAGCCAGGCCCAGCCGCTGCCAAAACGGGTCGCCGCCGCATTCGAAAACGCATCCTGAAACTTGTCGAACGACCCGAAGACCTTGGCGATCTCATTCGCCAGCGCGCCCTTCGGCTCGCCCCCTTTGCCCGGCCCCATGATTTGCCAGAACATCGAGTGGTTCGCATGGCCGCCGCCGTTGTTGATGACCGCCTGCCGGATATCTTCGGGAACGTTCTTGATCTCCCGCAGCACCTGCTCGATCGGTTTGCCCGCCAGGTCGGCGTGCCCCTCGAGCGCTGCGTTGACCTTGTTGACATAGCCCTGGTGATGCTTGGTGTGGTGGATTTCCATGGTCCGCGCGTCGATATGCGGCTCCAACGCGTCGTACGCATACGGTAGGGGGGGTAGCTCGTAAGCCATCAGCGTAAACTCCTTGAATCAGTCTCCCGCCGGGAGACCCAGTTGGTGAAGCACAATCCGTCCGCCGGACATGCCGGCTGGACTTCGTACATTCTTCAGCGTAGACCCCGTCGGCCCGGGGACATGCTGTGGACCGCAATTCTCCGCCGCCGACAACCCCGCGTCAACCGGCACGGTGACTTGGTGCCGCCTGCGCATCAGCCAGCCGCGTGCCGGCCGCTTCCGGCTATCTCGGCAACGGGATACACTTGCCGCGCGCCGGCGTGCCACCGCCGATTCCTCCTTGTCGCCGCGCCATTCGCCTGCTAGCATGACACGCGATAGGTGTGTCCTGCGGAGAACCTGCGCATGCTGAAACACCGACGAAGCCGTTTGGTCCGTCTCGTGCCGGCACTCGTGCTGCTGCTCGGCTTTTTTGCCAGCCCGGCCTTGGCCAAGAAACCCACGGCCGAGAAAGAACCCCCATACGACGTCGCCGGCCTCTCACACCACCGGATTTGGGTACCGTGGGTTTTTGCGTTCGTATTCGCCGGCGGCCTCCTCGCCGTTGCGTTCAAGAATCCGCACCGATCCACCAGCGAACGGGAGTGATGCGCCTTGGCGCGCCCTCCGAGAGGCAGCCTCATGAACAAGAATACGTGCATCGCATTGCTCGTGTGCCTCAACATGATCCTGCTCACCGGGATCGCCCTGGTTTCCACCTCGCCGCCCGCGGCCATCGCCCAGTCCACCAGCCTCGCCAACGATTACCTGCTTGTCGCCGGCGAAATCCAGGACCAGTACGACGGCCTGTATATCATCGATGTCCGCAACCGCATGCTCCACGCCCTTTATTTTGATCGTGGACGCCGCGGCTTACGCTATGCCGGCTCACGCGATCTCGAACAGGACTTCCGCCACAACCGGGGCTAGCCATGCAACCAACCCAACATCCCACGGTCGACGGGCGTAGCCTCGCCATCGCGGTTCTCGCCATCACCGCCTGCATTCTCTTCGTCGGACTCCTGCTGATTGCCAACCAGCCCGCGCCTGCCTACGCCATCGGACAGTCCGATCGCGGCGGCGACTACATCATGCTCACGATGCAGCTCAGCACATCCCAGGAAGGCGTGGTCATCGTTGACGCGGCCACCCGCCAGATGTCGTTGTATGCGCTCAACGGTTCCAGCAAGCGTCTCCAGGTCGTTCATCCCAATATCAATCTTGCGGATCTTCCCGTTCCCAAGCCGGCGCAGGGCCAGCGACCCTAGACGCGGTGCAATGGTACCAGCGAAGATGACGGGGCCGCCCGCGTCATTTGCCTGGACCTTCACACTCGACCAGACATAATGCAACATAATATATGTTATCGGACGTTGTGTGTCGGGTTTTTGCCCTTCCCCATGTCCAAACCCCCTTGGCGCCGATTACCGTTCTTCGCCAACTTCACGGCGCGACACGGCGACCAGTCCCCCCCTGCGACGAAGCGGCGGTCGCCGTGCGCGCTCGACGGCGTGGGAATGCAACTGGTCGGCGCGGGGTCGGCGAGGTGGTGTCCGCTGGATGCTGATGGCACGGGGCCTCGGCGGTAAGCAAGTGCGTTGCGGCTCGGACGGCGGCGTTGAGGACCAGGCGTTCGCTTGGTGGGCTCGGTGGGTGCTGCCCCGTGGTGCAGAAGCGCTCAGTCGGGCGCGAATGCGCGGAACAGGCACATGGGGTCGGCGCGGACGGTTGCCGCAGGCAGGCTGCGTTGGCTCCCGGTCGCCAGATCCTTCACGGTCAGGTCGCCGGCGGTCGTGGTTTCTTGGCCAATGACGATGGCAAAACGCGCGCCACGCCCGGCGGCCTGCTTGAACTGCTTTCCCACGCCGGTGCGCTTGTAGGAGAAATCTGCGCGCAGGCCGGCAGCTCGCAGGTGGCCGGCGAGCGCCAGTACCTCGGGAAAAAGGGTGCGGTCGGCGTCGATGATGAACGCGTCGAGCTGGTCGGCCGGCTCCGGGAGCTTGCCCAGGCAGCGGAGAAACTCGAGGACCGGCGCATCCCCCATGCCGAAACCTACGCCCGGAACACGCGGGCCGTCCAACAGCCCTGTGAGGTTGTCGTACCGCCCACCACCGAGCAGAGCACGCAAGCCGCCCGCTCGCGCGTGCGCTTCGAAAACGCTCCCGGTGTAATACGCGAGGCCGCGGACCGTTTTGAGGTCGAACACGCACATATTCGCGACGCCGAAGTCGTCCAGCCGTTGCCAGAGACGCTCGTGAACATCGGCGGCAGCCATCCCGGCGTCACCGCTCTCGGCGGCCAGACGCAGGCATTCTTCCCGCGAGGCCCCTTCCAGGAAGCCGCGCAACTGCCCGGCGGAAACGACTGT
>JALSRY010000777.1 GCA_026984555.1 Phycisphaerae bacterium | reverse complement strand
GTCATTCACCAGCACCAGCCCGAAAATCCGGTCGGCCGCCTGCTCGATCGAAACACGCTCGCCCGGACGCGTCGGCGGGCCACCCACGAAAAACCCCATCTCCAGCTCGAAATCCAACAGCCGCGTAGGACCGAAACGCGGCGCCGCGGCCCCCTCCGCCTTCGTCTGTCCGCACGGCCGGCGAATCGGCGCCGGGCTGAGCACCACGCTGCTCGCCCGGCCGTGGTAGCCCACCGGAATCCAAAGGTAGTTCGGCAACAGCGCGTTGTCCGGATCACGAAACATGCTGCCGACGTTGAAGGCGTGATGTTTCGACGAGTAGAAATCCGTGTAGTCGCCGATCGCCACCGGCAAGCACAACTCGACCTCCGCGAGCGGTCGCAAACACCGCGCACGCAACCGCGCGTCGTCACGCAGCGCGGGGTTGTCGTGACGCAACAACATGCTGATCCGCCTGCGTACCGCTCGCCAACACTCGCGCCCCCTCGCCATGAACCCATTGAGCGTCGGCCGGGAAAAAACCGGCACCGGCCCGAGCTCGACCCCCGCGAATGCTCCCTCCTCTTCGAGCACGCTCAGATCCAGCACGAACTCGCCGATCCGCACGCCCACGCGCGGCGACTCCGCGCCGGGCCGAAACACCCCGTAAGGCAGGTTCTGGATCGGGAAGTCACTGTCGGCCGATACATCGACGAATGATCGCAATTGCGGATCGGTCGTGGATTCCATCATCGCCCTTTCAGGAACAAGCGACCACCCCCGGGCCTCGCACCTGATCCAGCGTACCCGACCCGCACGCCCGCGCCCACATGGCCAACCGCCGCCGACCACTTCCCCCGCGGCCTGCCGATGCGCACGGCGGTCGCGACTGCCCGCCGGCGTTGCCGCCAACGCCCGAACCGGCGGACTTCCGCCGACTACCGCCGTTCACGGCCGCAGCAGGATCAGGTTCCCCAGCAGATCGGGGGCATACGTGTATCCCCGCGCACCGGACCACGACGAATACTCCCCCCGCCGCGCATCGAGCCGCGTGATGTTGCAGCCCCACACGGCGTTGCGCAGGGCGCTGCGTCCCAGCGACTTGATCGGCAACGCCAGCTCGATCGTCCACCCGTTTCGTTGCCGGCTGACAGCGACACGCGCCGCCGACTCCCACGGCTCCGACGCCCCCAGCGGCGGATCCGTCAAGCATCCCTTGCGAGACACCAGCAGCCCACTGGGCTTGACTTGCAGGCAGTAGATCGTCGCCGCGGTTCCGCCCGGAGTGTTGTGCGGGTCGAGCAACAACTCGACGACGTCTTGGCCCCACGGAATCGCCCGGTCCACCGTCACGTAGTTGTCCGCCCGCCAGACGGGCGGCTCGCCGGGCTTGAGACCGCAGCGGACGGCGACGTACAAATGGTCGCGGTCCATGCAGAAAAAGGCTTGGGTCGGCAGCGTCGGGCGGCGTGTGGCCGCTCCGCCGACGACCGAGCCGCGCCCGCGCACGAGTCGGAAATCCCCCGCGACATTGCCGGCGGCCAGCAGCCAGTCCGACAAGTCCCCATCGACGACGGGAGATTGCGGCACCTGCGGGCAACCGATGACAGCGAGCCGCCCGGGAGCCGTCAGCGTCCCCCCTCCTGCGATATCGCATCGGATCGTGAACGGACGAACGCCGTCCGCGTTCTCCGTGAGCGTGCCGAGGTGTAGCGGCACATCGACCACGCGCCGTCCCCCCGCCGGCACACGCAGTACCCCTGCGTCCCCGAGCTTCCAACCCGGCACCGCGGGCGCCAGCGTCACCCGCGTCTGCACGTCGCGCCGGCTGCCGTTGTTGATCGTGGCCAATAGGTGGGCCTGCTGCGTGGTTTCGAGCCGAACGCCGCGGACTTCCGCCGTCACATGGTGCGTACGATCGAGGAGCGTGCTCCAGTCGGCGAGGTTGGCGATTTGGGCCGATCGACCCGCAGCCGACGGCGCCAGCGCGTTGGCCAGTTCCTGCAACAACAACTTGCGCGCCATCCAGAAAAGATACGGATCATCCGGCCAGCCGGCCGGGCGCGTGTCGAGCAGGTTGCGGTCGCACGCCTCCGTAAACGCCCAGCGAACGATTTGCTCCGCGGTGCGTCGAGCGAGCAGCGGTTGCCCCTGGCGTGCGAGCAGCGCGAGAATCTCGTAGTCCAGCGCGCCGCGACGCAGTCGCTTGAGACGCATCGTCGGTACCGGCCGGCGGAGCCCCCACGGCACACCCGACGCGACGAGGGCCCGCCCCGCCGCAAGCTCCCCCCGCCGGGCGTCGGCCAGCGGTGCGGCCGCGTCCTCGATCCAGATCGCATCGGCACCGTAGCGAAATACCTGCCAGGGCAACTCGCGGGCGTCTGCCGGGGGCGCTTCGACCGCGAGCGAGCCGCTGTAGGGCGGTTCGTCCGGTACCAGCCAGACGCCCTTGCCCAGGTTGTGCTCCTGCTGCATCGCCTGGGGTTCGAACTGCCACGCGGGCGGGGCCCAGACCGCAGCCCCGGACACATCGATCGCCGGGGCGTGGTACCAGCCCAGCGGTGCCAGCGAACGCGCCGGCACATGCGCCACGACGGGCAGGTTGGTTTCGCTCTGCCGAACGATGCCGATGATACGCCGCAAACGATCGACAGTCCCTTGCGTAAGCGGCTCGAGCGGAACGATCCGCAACACCGACCGCGCCAGCCACCCGCGCTGCTCGAAATGCTTCTCGCAGGCCCGCAGGTACGCCGCCAGCAACCGGGCGTATCGCGGCGACGCAAAACCGCCGTTGCGCCGGGCATTGGGATAGTCGGCCGACGCGGGAATGATCCAGCGGGTCAGGCCCACGTGGTCCGCAAAAGCGTCCCCGCTGAGCCAGTCGCCAACCAGCGCGTCATAGCTCGACCAGTCCACCTCGACCTCACCCGGTCCCGCGGGACGGTACTTGGGAAACGCGGCCCACAACAGGGGCGTCACCCGGTGTTCGTGGAACAGGCGCATGGTGTCGCCGACGAGCGTTCGACCCGCCGCCGCGCCGGGCGCCCCCGTCACAAAGCGTGTCTCCTCCGCGGGCACGCGGGGCCAATGAAGGTGATCGGACAGCAGGGCACGCGGATCGACCCGGCACAGGATCGGCAACGACGGCTCCGCCGGCAACGCCACCGGCAAGACCCGCACTCGCAGCCGCGCCGCAAACACCGGCTGCTCGCGACGGGGCAGGACTACTTCGACCGGGGCCTCGTAAACCCCCGGCGTGGCGGTCGGCGGAATACGCAAGTCAATCCAGACGATTTCCGTGCGCCGTGTGTCGAGTCGCACCGGCCCACCCCCGCGGGGAGCGTCCCAGGGCACGAGCACATCGGGCACGTAACGCGGCAACGCATCGCGACCCGTTCGCAACGGGTACCAACTCTCGAAACGATCGACGCGAACGTAGTGGGCGTGGTATCGGCGCACGACCGTCGCCGCCGCGAGCGTGCCGGCCGATCCGGTCAGGTCGGCGATACGCACGTCGTATGGCCCCGCGGGAGGGTGTTCCGTTCGGAGCGCGAGCTGAAACGCGACGGTTTCGTTGATCGCCGCCGTCAGGCGGATCGTGCCCCGTTCCGCGGAGAATACCTCGTTCTCCAGCGTGGGCGTGCTGTCGGCGCCGAGCTCCCGCGTGTCGCCGGCGACCCAGATCGACGCGGCCGACGAACCGCCGGGCGCAACACACCCGCATACCGACCACAGAGCGGCCAAACCCGCCAGCAGACACGCGACGCGGCAACTGCGACCCGCAAACCTCATCCCGGGCAGCAGCCCCGCACGTCGCGCCGGTGCCCGGCGGAAAGCACAACGAGCCACAGGGTTCCGTCCGCGTGGCGATGTGACCCCCCCAGACGCCGACCGTGTCGGTTCGGAGAACAAGAGTGACACAGGCATTCGGCCTGCATAGGACAACTCCGGCACGCGCGCGCGGCCTGCGGGAACTAACTGTGGTACGAGCGCCTTGCCCATCGTGAAAAAAGGCGGCACTGGTTTGCAACCATGTATCAGCGACCGGCAGAGGGCCATTTCTGCACCTCGAAGAGTCTGCGGGGGTCTTCCGGCTGTTGCGTGCGCGACGACAGGTACGCGGTTTCCAGGATGGCCGAAACCATCAGGTGTCGCCGAATCGCCACCTCGGGCGATTCCGCGGGCTGGCCCCCGCGAAGCCGCGCGGCGAAGTACCGGAGGTCCGCGGCGAGCACGTCCTCATCGAGCGTCTGCCGGTCGGTGATTTCGCCGTCCGCGTCGCGAATCAGCAATTCGGCCGGTGTGTAGTGGAGCGACGCCGAGCGACCGTGGTGGATCGTGTGGTGGCCGAAAGGCGGAATATCCCACGCGGCCCGCACGACCGCGATGCCCCCATCCTCGTAGCGCATCGTGACGACCGCCACGCCCTCGGTTTCCCGCGGAGGAGCGGCGGAGGGACGCCGACAGGAACCGATCACACCGAAAACGCTTTCGGGCATGCCGCGCAACCCGGTGAGCGCTTCCAGCGACGCATACGCATCCTGCGCCAGCACGCCACCACCAGCCTGGGACTCTGCCGCCCGCCATGACGTGACCTCCGGCCCCGGCGCCGATACGTGCACCTCGCTGAACAACGGGCGCAACCCCGCGTCGAGCTCGATCGCCTCCAGCACCACCCGCCGCTGGTAGGACCACCACGAGGCCACCTGATGGGAGACCTCCGCCGAACGCAACTGGCCCGCCGTCTCCAGCGCCTCGGCGAATCCGCGACCCAGCGGCGGGAGCTGCCACAGCGGTTTTCCCTCGGCAGCGATCGTCTCCGCCAGCCGCGCCACGACGCGGGGCGACGCCGCCACCAACAAGGCCTCGACTTCCGCCTGGGCCGCGAGCTGACGCAGGTCGTCAAACCAGGCCACCCCCTCGAGCGCCGCCTGCCGGGGCATGCCCCCTTGCGCGACCAGCTCGATCCCCCCCGCCGACGCCACCGCGTCCGCCAGTCGCGGCAAGTGCTCGTCACCGGCGACCAGACCAACCCGGAGCGCCCCGGCGGCGTTCGATCGTTCGTTGTGACCTGCGGCCATCAGCGTATAATTCCTGCGTCGATCCTCGCGGGCACTTTCGGTGGAACCATGCGGCCCCACGCTGTCGTCTTGTTGATCCTGCTCGCCATCCCCCTGCAAGCGGACATTTTGACGCTACGCGACGGGCGACGCTACCGCGGTCGGGTGATTTGGGAAGGGAAAAGGGAAATCGTTTTCCGGATCGTCGTCGGACCGAACTCCACCGTCGTTCGCCGCTTTCCCCGAGTCCGCATCAAACGCATCGAGCGAATCGACACCCCCCCCACCACCTCGCAACCGAAACCAGAAGAAAAACAACACGTCCCGCCAGCCGGTGACGATTTCGAACAAATGCTCCGCGAAGCCTCCGAGCTGGTCCACGACGGCGAACCCGCCGCCGGCTTGCGCGCGCTGCGCCGGATCGTCACCCGGGCCCCACCCAAAACGCTCGAAACACTCGAACGTCGCGTCCAGACCGAACGCGGAGAGAGCCTCGCCCAGTGGATGGCGACCCTGCGATTGCGCGTCGCGCTGCGTGGTCGCGGCGGCCGGCTGCTCGACGTTCGCTACGCAACGCCCTACGAGGCCGGGGCGCTCGCGCGACTGGCCGAGCGGTTGCATGACGATCGTCTCAAGCATGTCTACGACGGACGGACACTCGCCCAGTGGGCCCGCGCCCCCGATGACTACCGCACCCTCGGCCCCGAGGCACTGCCTCTGGAAACCGACGCCCGGTTGGCGGCGGCGGCGATCGGTGTGCGACTACGCTTCGACCCGCGACTCAAGACCGACCGGGACCAGCGCAGCCGACTGATCGATTTACGCGCCCGCCTCAGCCGACTTTCCGCGCATATCAGCGGACTGACGGGCTTTACGTCCCTTCGAGCCGACCCCGACACGCTGCCCGACCCCGTGCGCGCTTTCCTGCGTCGGCAGAGGGAATCATCCGCGACCAGCCGACCCACCGCGTCCGCGCCGACGAGGCGAGCATCCCCCGGGAACCCGTAGCATCATGCTCCTCCAACGCCCCCCAGCTCGGCGGTTTTCAACACCCCAGGGTACGTTGCCGTCCGCGAACCGCCGGCCCGCAGGCCGTCCAGACGATACGAACACCGGCCGAGAACGCCCAAGCCGGCCGGAAGCACCTCGGCGAAACCACCCGCGATGCCAAGCTTTCGAAACCGCATCCGTACCGGATCCGCGCCATCATCAGCAAGGAGCAATGCCGTGACCGAGCAAACGACCGCCGTCTACCAGACCGACTTCCCGCGCCTCGTCCACCGCGGCAAGGTACGCGACCTCTACGATCTCGGCGATCGGCTGATGGTGGTCGCATCCGACCGGATTTCGGCATTCGATGTCGTCATGGCCCAGCCCGTGCCGGGCAAGGGAGCGATTCTCACGCGCATGTCGCGATTCTGGTTCGAGACGCTGCCGGCCGCCGCGCCGCACCACCTGGATTATGTGGTCAGCGCGGACCGCGTGCCCGCCGGCTACGAGCCCTGGGCCGACCAGCTTCGTGACCGGGCGATGGTCTGCCGCAAGGCGCAGGTCGTGCCGGTCGAGTGTGTCGTGCGTGGCTACATC
>JALSRY010000776.1 GCA_026984555.1 Phycisphaerae bacterium | reverse complement strand
TGCGGTGGGGCTGCTGGCGCTCGCGTTCGCACCGGCCATGCTGGCGTTGCCGCTACTGGCCGTGTGGGTGTGGGCCCGCTGCCGATGGAACCCCCGGGGACTCGCCGCGGCGGCGGCCGGCCTGGTCGCGGGCGGGCTGGTCATCCTGCCGGCGACGGTCCACAACTACCGCGCCACCGGCGAGCTGATCCCCATCAGTGCGCAGGCGGGGGTCACGTTTCTCCACGGCAACAGCCCCGGCGCGCAGGGCACCTATACCCGATCGGCGGACATCTCCACATACCGCGAAAACCAGAACCTCGACGCTTGGCGGACCTACCGCGAGCACACCGGCGAGGAGCCGACCTGGGGCAAGGTCAACCGCTACTTCTTCCGCCGCGGGCTCGAGTTCTGGCGCAACAACCCGGTCGAGGCCGGCAAGCTGCTCGCACGCAAAGCCTATTGGTTCCTCACCGGGCGTAATTATGGCGACATCTGCCGGCCCACCATGGAGGTCGAGACCGGCCTGGTGAGCCGACTGCGCTGGTGCCCTCTGTTCACGGCATGGCTGATCCCGCCGGCGCTGGTGATGCTCCTGGGTTGGCTGCGGCGATGGCGCACGTGGGGGCCGGAGCTGTTGCTGTTTGCCGTGCCGCTGGTGGTCGTGGTCGTGTTCTGGTACTCGCCGCGCTATCGACTGCCGGCGACGCCCGTCGTGGTCCTCGCCGCGGTGGGGGCGGTGGGAAGTCTGCGGCAATGGGCGAGCCGGCGCGGGCTCGCGATCGCCGTCGTGTGCGCGCTCGTCGTGTCCGCGGGGTTGAGTGTGCTGAACCAGCGGATCGGTTTCGACACGACCGAGCCTGATCGAGCGATGTTCTACAACGCGATCGGCGTGGCGCTGGTCAATGCGGATCGGCTCGACGAGGCGGCGGAATACTTTCAGCGGGCGGTCGATCTCCAACCTGACTATTCCGAAGCGTGGGCGCACCTGGGCGACGTGCTGGCGCGCCAGGGACGCGCGGCGGATTCGCTGGCGCTGCTGCGCCGGGCGGTCGCGGCTCGCCCGAACGATCCATCGGCCCGCGACGCACTCGGGCGGGCGCTGGCCGAGGCGGGACGCGTCGACGAAGCCCTTGCGTGTATGCGCGAGGCCGTGCGGCTCGATCCCGCCTCGCCCCAGATGCGGGTGAATCTGGGCAACGTCCTGCTACTCAAAGGCGACATCGAAGGCGCTCTGGCGGCGTATCGCGCCGCGCTCGATATCGACCCCTCGTTCACCGTCGCCGAGCACGACCTGGCCATTGCACTGACACGCGCCGGACGGTACCGCGAAGCGCTGGAGCACTACCGCCGGGTGCTGGCAAAACAACCGGAATCGCTACGCCTGCTGTTCGAGATGATGCAGGCGCAACAGGCGTGCGGGGATGCGGCGGGGTTCATCGCGACGTTGCGGGCGCTGCACGCCGTGGCGCCGCAGGATCGGGTGATTGCCAACAACCTGGCGTGGTACCTGGCGACCCTGCCACATCTCGGTCCCCACGAGCGGAAGGAGGCCCTCGCACTCGCCGAACGCAACCTGGCCGGCGAGACCGATCCATCCGCGGACCTTTACGACACCCTGGCGGCGGCCGCCGCCGCGACGGGCGATTTCGCGCAGGCGGTGAAAGCGATCAGGAAAGCGATTGCCATCGCGAAACGCCGGGGAGATGGGGACGCGGCCCAGACCTTCGCCGAGCGGCTGAAGATGTACGAAGCACGTCACGCGGCGATAGAGCCACTGGCGCCGGCGGCGCCGTAGAGGTGCCGGGTTGCGCGCGGTCCTGCGGGCCAACGGGAAGTTTCGGTGTCATTCGCGCACGCCGAGCGAACCGATACCATCCACAGAGAACGATGCGCCCCCGCGGCTGCTTGTGTCGGCTGGCCGACATCGGCGGCGCCGGCCGCGTGGTGCGCAATCGCCAGCGCATGGGAATCCACGGATCATGAAGACGCGACGCAAGGTGTGGTGGATGGTCGGCCTGACGGCCGTGTGGGTGTTCGGCCCGATCGCCGGTGGGTGTCAGCGGGATGCCCGCGACGCCGGCCCCCCTGCCGCGAAGGTCGCGCGCAAGCCCAATATCATTTTCATCCTGGTGGACACGTTACGTGCCGACCGCTTGGGGTGTTACGGCGACCCGCGGGGGTTGAGCCCGACGATGGATGCGCTCGCGGGCGAAGGCGTGATGTTCGAGCGCACGATCGCCACGGCGCCGTGGACGCTGCCCTCGGTGGCGTCGTTCTTCTGCGGTTACTACCCCTCGGTCCACAAGGTGACGAGCTACCAGGAGGCCTTGCGTTCGGCGCAGGTCGCGGGGAAGGTTCGCTATTTCGGGGAGCAGTTCACCACGCTGGCGGAAATCCTGCGTGCGAACGGTTACGAGACGGCGGGGTTTTCCGCCAATCCGTTCGTCACGGCGAAGTTCGGTTTTGCGCAGGGGTTCGAGCACTTCGATTCGAGTTTCGCCGCCAACACGACGCCGGGGCGCGTCGTCAACGCCGCTGCCTTGCAGTGGCTTCGACAACGCAAGTCGGACAAACCGTTCTTCCTTTACCTGCACTACATGGATGTCCACGATCCCTACAAGGCCGACGCCGAGTATGTCGAGCCGCTGGTCGATGCGGTTCGGCGAATGGCTGACAAACGGTTGCTGACAGCGGCGGAACGACAGCGTCATCGGCGTTTTTTCGCCAAGTCGGCGGTGGCCTATCGCAACAATCCGCGCCACCGCGCGCTGTTTCGCTACGCCGAGTACTGGCGGGCGCGCTACGACGCCGGTGTGCCGCAGATCAACGCCTATCTGGCGGATTTGCGTGGCCAGGTCGAGCGGCTCGGGTTGTGGGCCGATGCGCTGGTGATCGTAACGGCCGACCACGGAGAGGCCCTCGGCGAGCACCATATCTGGGCGCACGGGCTCAGCGCGCACCAGGATCAACTGCACGTGCCGCTGATCCTGCGCTGGCCTCATCATCTCCCCGCCGGCAAGCGTATCCGCCGAACCGTTCGGCTTTTCGACGTCATGCCGACCATCCTCGATCTGGTTGGTATTCGGCCGCCCGACGGCATCCAGGCTCGCACGCTCGCGGGGTTGATCCGCGGCGGGGGCGCCTATGACGCGATCGCGCTGGCGGAGGCCGTCAAGCAACGACCACAAGAAAAAGCGCTCGTGGTGGGGAAATGGAAGCTGCTGGCGTTCATGGCGAAAAACCGTTACGAACTCTACGACCTCGACGCGGACCCTCTCGAACGACACGACCTCGCCGCCGATCAGCCCGATCAGCTCGCCCGGCTGCGCGGGCTGCTTGCGCGGCAACTGGAGGAAAACGCCGCCCTGGGACGCGACGTGAAAGCGCAATCCACCGGCATCAGCGCCCAGGAGCGTGCTCGCTTCCAGGCGTTGGGGTATTTCGAGGAACACGCCGAGAAGCAAGACACCGGCGAGGGGCAGGCTTCGCAGCCGGCCGGCCCCGGTGGTGGCCGGCCCTGAGCAGGTGTCAGCGCTGTGATGCCGGTGGCTGGCGCATCGCGCGGAGCGAGAGGCGAGAACGTGAAAGCCCACATCCGCTACGAGGCCGCGTTCGAAGATTACGTGCGGAGCCGGGGGATTCCCTATGTCGCGGTGGACGAGGCCAAGCGGGCCGCTTTTCGGGACGCGCGGCTCAAGAGTTTCGATTTCATCGTCTATTCCGCCCGGCAGCCCAACTGGCTGGTGGACGTGAAGGGTCGTCGTTGGCGGAGCCGCAACGGTCGTAAGCCGACGTGGGAGAACTGGGTGACGCAGGCGGATATCGACGGTCTGTCGCAGTGGCAGGAAGTATTCGGGAGCGATTTCCGGGCACTGTTCGTGTTCGCCTACGGGTTGGATCCGGGTGCTGAGCCGCCCCCGGAGATCGTCCACTCCTTTCGCGGCGAGCGCTACGTGTTCGCGGGGGTCGCGCTGGATGACTACCGCCTGCACGCGCGGGTCCGCAGCCCGAAGTGGGGAACGGTGAACATGCCCGTGGCGGAGTTCATTCGCCACGTGCGCCCGCTCGAACAGTGGCTATGACCTGGCCGAGCGTCCCGCGCACCGGCCCTCGCGTGCTGAGCGGGAACCTGCGTGCCGACAGACGGGGCGGCGTT
Organism: Phycisphaerae bacterium; assembly: GCA_026984555.1. Classification (GTDB taxonomy): domain Bacteria; phylum Planctomycetota; class Phycisphaerae; order UBA1845; family Fen-1342; genus JALSRY01. The sequence continues at coordinate 2,492 of JALSRY010000776.1, read as the reverse complement.
TACGGGGGCGTTTGCAGCGGCGAGCCGAGCTCGACTTGCGGGAGCTCGATCCGCGCCCGCTCGATCTGCTTGGTCCAGCGCGGGCGGTGGCGTTCGATGTCGGCCTCGAGCAGCCGGACGCAATCGGGATCAAACTGCCGGCCCGACTCCGCGCGGAACACTTCGAGGGCTTCATCCACCGACCGGCCCAGGCGATGGGCCCGGTTGCAGGTGATCGAATCGAACGCCTCGGCGACCGCGAGCATGCGCGACCCGATGGGGATGCTGTCGCCCCGCAGCCCGTCGGGAAAACCGGCCCCGTCGTAACGCTCACGCAGGTGGCGGATGATGAGAATCTCGGTTTCGAATACACGCAGCGGTTCGAGAATCTTGCACGTGATCAGCGGAACCTGGCGAACGAGGGCCGCTTCTTCCTCCGTGAGCTGGCGTGGGTTCATCAACAGACGATCGGGCAACCCGATCTTGCCCAAGTCGTGCAGCATGGCGGCGTTGGCCGTGGCCAACCGCAAGGGCCGGGCCCAGCCCGCGGCGTTCACCAGCCAGTTCGTGTAGAGCATCACGTTGCGCGAGTGCCACGCGCTGTAGCCGTCACGGGCTTCGAGCGCCTGGATCAATGCCCAGATGCTCTGGAGACTCAGGTCTTTCGACCGCATACTCAGCGCGACCACCTCCTTGCGTAAACGGTCGATCATGTCCGCGCACATTTCCGTTTGTCCGCGGTTCGCCTCCGGAACCTCCACCGCCACGCAATTGCAGCCCGTCACGCGGTTGCGCCCGTTACGCTTGCTCTCGTACAACGCCTGGTCGCACAACGTCACCAGGTCGTTGACCGAGTTGACCCGTACGTCATCCGTCCCCGCCACGCCGAACGATGCGTGGATACGCAACTGCGGATATTCCCGCAATCGCACGCGCTGCGGGAGCGTGCGGCGGATGCGTTCGGCGAATGCGGCGGCATCTTCGATTCCCGTCTCGGGACAGATGACGCCGAACTCCTCCCCGCCGTAGCGCACGACCGTATCGACCTCGCGGGCGCAGCGACGCAGATGGGCGGCGGTGAGACGCAACACCTCGTTGCCGACTTCGTGCCCGAAGGTGTCGTTGACGGCCTTGAAGTGGTCGAGGTCGAGCATGACGAGCGCCATGCGGCCGCCGAAACGCCGGGTACGCTGGAACTCGCGATCGAGGATTTCGCGAAACTGGGTGTGGTTCCAGAGTCCGGTGAGGCCGTCGGTGAGCGCGGCGCGTTCGAGCCGCTCCTTGAGACGGTTGAACCGGAGTCCGTTGCGGATACGGGCCTTGAGCTCGTCGGTGTCGTAAGGTTTCTGAAGATACTCGTCGGCGCCGGCGTTGAGCGCCCGTTGTTTCTGGTTTTCGCGGTCATACGCGGTCACCAGTACGATGTACGTGCCGTCCATCGTGGGATCGGCCCGAAGCTGGCGGCAAATCTGGATGCCGTTGAGGTCGGGAAGCATGATGTCGCACACAAGCACACGCGGCCGGTGCTTGTAGACCAGCGAAAGCCCTTCGCGGCCATCGGCGGCGGCGACCACCGCGTATCCCCATTCTCCCAGCCGGCGAACCAGCAACGCGCGCTGCTTCGGGTCGTCCTCGATCACGCAGATGTCCGCGCCGCTTTCGATCATGATCCACTGCTTTCGTCGCGCCACCGGAAACCCGGTCGCGCCGTTGTCGTGTCCACCTCACATTCCCGGTCCGCGCGGGCCGGTGATGACCAACCCGGCCCGCCACGGGTGCTGGCGGTGCCCAGCCACCTCGAATGCACGGCCCAGGGCCGTCGTGCGATCTGTGCGCAGCCGGCTCGCGCGCCTCCCGTAGACGTGCCGGCGGTGGGGACCGCCACTGGTAGCATTCAATACATCTGCTGGATGGGGGGAGAAAATGCGTGAACTCGATTCACAGCGGACGGGAATCGCGACGATTTCCCTTACCGTCATACGTTATGGGAACCGGCCGCCCCGCAGCGTCCAGCACCGGCCGTGCCGGCGTTGGCGACGCGCGGTTACCGGTTCGATGACGGCATCGTGCGGCCCCCGGCGTAGCTTCGCCTCTCGCCGGCGCGACGCGGCGCTGTTCGACGCCGCCGCGTGCCTGTCGTATAATCCCGCTTTCATCGCGCGGGGCGGTTGGTGCGTGGCGCGGTCGGTGCTCTTGTGCGGCGACTGGATGGGGTCGCGCAGCGGGCGGTATGGGGGTCAAAGGTCGAGGAGGCGGTCGGGTGGTAATCGCCCGATCAGCCGGGAAGAACAGGCAGGGCAGGCAACGATGCTACTTGCAAGCATGTGGATGCCGGACGCCGCCACGATGCGGCTCATTCTCCCGGAACTGATGCTCGTGGCGACGGTGGTCGTGTTGCTGATCGCGCCGTTGCTGGTGGGCCGGCACAGTCGCCTGACGGGGGGACTCGCGTTGGTCGGGGCGGTCGTCGCGGCATTGGCGGCGGTGTCTTCGTTCAAACTGGTCGGCGATGG
>JALSRY010000775.1 GCA_026984555.1 Phycisphaerae bacterium | reverse complement strand
CGCTTGCGGTCGCCTGCGGAGGGTGGCCTGTCGTGTACATCGACCAACCGGGACAGTGGCAGGAGTACGGGATGATCGTCGGCGTTCCGAAAGAGATTAAGTCGCACGAATACCGTGTGGCGATCACGCCTGCCGGCGTGGAACAGCTCAAGCGTTACGGACATCGAGTGCTCGTGGAGCAGGGTGCGGGGGCTGGTTCCGGCATCCCGGACGAGGATTATCAGGCCTACGGGGCGGAAATCGCCAGCAGCCCGCAAGAGGTCTACGGAAACGCGGAGCTGATTTGCAAGGTCAAGGAAACACTGCCGCAAGAAATCGAAATGCTCACCGAGCGGCACGTCATCTTCACCTACATGCACTTCGCGGCCGACCGCAAGCTCACCGAGGGGGTCCGGGACAGCGGCTGCGTCTCGATCGTGTATGAAACCATCCAGGACGAAAAAGGGCGTCTCCCGCTGCTCGAACCGATGAGCGAAGTCGCCGGTCGCATGAGCATCCAGGAAGGCGCAAAGTACCTCGAAAAACCTATGATGGGACGCGGAATCCTACTTGGTGGTATCCCCGGCGTCGAACCCGCCAACGTCCTGATCATCGGGGGCGGAATCGTCGGCAGCAACGCCGCCCAGATCGCGGCGGGCCTGGGTGCCCGCGTGGTCGTGATGGATATCGACCTCTACCGCCTGCGATACCTCGAACACGTCATGCCGCCCAACGTCCGTACCGTCTACAGCACCCCCGAATCGATTCGACGCCATCTATCCGAAGCCGACCTCGTCATCGGGGCGGTGCTGATCCCCGGAGCCCGCTGCCCCACCCTTGTTCCGCGCGATTACCTTTCGCTCATGAAACAGGGGGCCGTCATCGTGGATGTCGGCGTCGACCAGGGTGGCTGCTGTGAAACCACCCGCCCGACGACCCACGCCGACCCCACCTATGTCGTTGATGGCGTCGTCCATTACGGCGTTGCCAACATGCCCGGTGCCGTCGGCCGCACCAGCACCTTCGGACTGACCAACGCGACGATGCCCTACCTCATCAGGCTCGCGAACGAGGGTTGGCAACACGCCGCCGCCAGCGACCCGGGCCTGGCCTTGGGCGTGAACATCGTCCACGGCAAGATCACGAACAAGGCGGTCGCGGATGCTTTCGACCTGCCCTATACGCCGTTCGAGCCCCAGGCGGCCTGAGCAAGACCATCCTGGGGAAATGTCGGATGGAGCGTACCCGATAGGGGCGAACTCCAGGACAATGCAGGCCGAGAGCGTCGAGGGCGACCCCTCGGACCCAACCGAGCCCGGCAGGGCTCGCCGCGCGGGCCGCATCGTCATACGATTTAGCGCCGGGCAGACGGCTCGGCGACGCGAACCGACCTCCACCCCGTGTCAGGAGGTAAGGCTCGAAACCGCGGCGGACCGGCTCCGCGACGAGATTCGCGGTGCGCAGAGGCAGCAAGCATGAAGAAATGGCTGTTACTGGCGTTGGTGATGGCGCTGATCGGCGGGGTGTGGTATTACATGCGCACCTATGTGCGTTATACGCCCGAATCCGCCAAGCCCAAGTTCGGCAAGATCACCCGCGGCGACATCCGCGTGCCCATCAGCGCTTCGGGCCTGATCGAGGCCAACAAGCAGATCATCATCAAGTCGAAGGCCTCGGGGGAGGTCATCAAGATCGCGGTTGCTCCCGGCGACTACGTCAAGAAGGGCGACACGCTGGTCGTACTCAAGAAGGATGACGAGCAGCGCCGACTCGTCCAGGCCCAAGCCGGCCTGACTCGGGTCAAGGCCCTGCTCGCGCAGGCCAAAGTCGCCGTCGAACGGGCGCGTGAGAACATCCTCAGCGCCCAGGCCCACGTGGACGAGCTCAAGCACAACGCGGAAGTGATCGACGTCGATCTGGACTGGAACGAGAAACACCCGAGTTCTTCCAACGTCAAGGCGATCAAGGTACTGCGTCTCCGCCGCCAGATCGCCGACGCCCAGATCCGCAGTGCCGAGGCGAGCGTCGAAATCGCAAAGGCCGCGCTCAAGGATGCGCAGCAGAACGTCGTCATCCAGCATGCGGCGGTGGAGGAGGCCACGAAACAGGTCGAGGATGCCCAGGAGCGCCTTTCGGAAACGACGATCGTCGCCCCGCAGAACGCCATCGTCACCGAGGTCCGCGTCACCGAGGGCATGCTGGTCCAGTCGGCGACGCAGGGCTTCACAGGCGGCACCCCCGTGATGACGCTCGCCGACGTCTCCAAGCTCAAGGTGCTGGCCCGCGTGGATGAATCCGATATCGGCCGCGTGCTCGACATTTCGCCGGTCGACGCCCTGCCCGAGCTCCCCGGCCTGCGCGACGCAGTCCGCGAAGACAAGGCGGCGCTCGAACAACGCTCGGGCATCGTCACGCTGACCGTGGACGCATTCCCGGAAGAAACCTTCGAGGGACGCATCGAGCGGGTCGAGCCGCAGGGCCAGCTCAATACCGGCGCCGCGGTCATCCAGTTCAACGTCCACGTAATCGTGACCGACAAGAACCGCAGCAAGCTGCCGCTGGGCACGCAGGCCCAAGTCGAGTTCACCGTCGAAAGCGCCACGAACGCGCTGCTGGTTCCCGCCGAAGCCGTGATGACGTACCAGGACGAGCGCGGCATCTGGGTCAAGACGCCGCCACCACCCGGTTCGCGCGAGGCGTTCGGCAAGAAATTTCTCCCGTGCCAGTTCGGTATCACCGACGGCGACAAGACGCAACTCGTGCGTACCCTCGGCGGTAACCCGATGCCCAAGGAAGGCGTCGAGGTGTTCACCCGGCTACCCCAGGTGAAGAAACGCGGACACCCATAACCGGCCTGCCCCGCCGAAGCACAGCGCGAGGCCTGGCGAAAACCCGAACCCCCCGCGGCCCCCGAGACCGCGAAACAGAAACCGTTGCCGTGGCACTGATCGAAACAGTCGGTCTGACCAAACACTACCGCATGGGCGACTCCATCGTCCGCGCTCTCGATGACATCAACCTGATCATCGAGCAGCGCGAATTCGTCGCCATCACCGGAGCATCGGGCAGCGGCAAGAGCACGATGATGCACCTGCTCGGCTGCCTCGACCGCCCCACCGCGGGCGTATACCTGCTCGACGGCCGCAACGTCGCGGAACTGAGCGACCGCGAGCTCGCCGCGATCCGCAACCGTTCGATCGGATTCGTCTTCCAGACCTTCAACCTCATCTCGCGCACCACGGCGCTCGACAACGTTTGCGTGCCGCTGTTCTATGCCCGTCGATCCGCTCCGCGGCCGGCCGCCCGGCGTGCGCTCGAACGCGTCGGCCTCGGCGACCGCATCACCCACAAGCCCAACGAGATGTCCGGCGGCGAGCGTCAGCGCGTCGCCATCGCCCGCGCGATCGTCAACGATCCCATCTTGCTGTTCGCCGACGAACCCACCGGCAACCTCGACTCGCGCACCGGCGAACAGATCATGGATATCTTCCGCGAACTCAACGACCAGGGCGTCACCGTCGTGCTCGTCACCCACGAACCCGACGTCGCCGTACAGGCCCGCCGTATCGTCCACATGCGTGACGGTCGTATCATTTCCGACCGAACCCGCGAGCAATACATCGCCGAACACAAGGCCGAGCTGGCAGCCGCGGCGGCGGCCGCCGCCCATGCCGGCCCCGACCTCGACACAGCGCCGCCAACTGCCGGTGCCGCGATGGCCGACGGCGAGCCGACCCCGTCACCCGCCGAACCCGCGCCCCGCCCCCTGACTTCCTCCCGGCCGGTCCTCATGGCCGGTGCGAACGGTGCGCTCTGGTTCGGGTTGATGGCGATCTTCTTCCTGTTGCTGCTCGTCGGTTGCGGCGTGTATGTCAAGCTCACGTTGAACCCCAAGCAGATGGGGCCGGGCAAACCGCCTCCCCCGCAAGCGATGATCGCGGGTCTCGCGATGCTCGTGTCGCTGTTGCTCGCGTTTGTCAGCGGTTTGATCGGGCTGTTCTGGGGTCGATCCGTCCGTCGAAAAATCCGAACCGTGCCCGGCAACTGGACCGGTCGCCGAAGGGCGTTGTGGGGAGCCATTTGCGGCGGCGTGGCGGTCGCGATATCGATCGTGCTCGTCGTCGTACCGATCGTTGCGATGCTGCTCAAGGCTCGAGCCTGAGCCATCCCGACGGACCGGACTTCACCCGTTGCACGATCGCCTCGGGGGGATACACTCGAATAGCCGCAAACGGTCGGCGGGTGCCGGCGATTCACGCCTATGACCCGCTGCCGCGCCGCCTGGAGAGGTGTCCGAGTGGCTTAAGGAGCCGGTCTTGAAAACCGGTGAACCGCAAGGTTCCGCGGGTTCGAATCCCGCCCTCTCCGTCGCACGCCGAGTGCGATGGCCGAGGCTCGGTCCGTGTTCGCCGGGCGTCCCCGTCCGGTCGTCGCCCGCCGGTCCGGTCTGATCGTTGCTTGGTGATTCGATGGACGAGGCCCGCGATGCCCGTCGGTCAGCCGTCCACGCCCCATCCGCAATACAGCCACCGGCCGTGCCGAAACGCGAGCGTTCCCGGTCAGGGGTCGAGATCGAATGTCGTCGTGAAACCCTCGCCGTCGCGGTGGTACGTGAAAGTAATCGTGTCGCCGCAGAAGAATACGAGTTCCCGCGTGAGGACGCGTTGCAAGCCGGTGCCGGCGGGGTTGTTGAGATCGTTGCCGTCATCGCCGCCGCCGAAACTGCCCCCGCGCGTTCCGATCATGGCCGCCGCATCACAATCGACGGTGAAGCTGGCATTGCCGCCGGCAACGAGGATCCCCAATCTTCCGACGCCGAAATCGGTGTACTTGTTGCCGGCGACGAAGAGGTCGGCGGGCTGGCCGGAAGTCGCGGCAACATAAATCTCGGGATCGAGCGTGTTGGGTGTATCGTTGACGATGCGCACGGTGATGGTCGTACCGGTACCGTTTCCGGGATCGCTTCCGGCCCCCCCGCCGCTCTCTCCGGCCCCCGGCGAAACGGTGAGCATACAACTGCCAGGCATCATGGCGATCAGGCCGGCCATACACAGGCTGGACGAAACAAGTCGGCGGGCGATCATGGGCAACTCCCGAAGTTTCCAAGTGATCTACGACGAAGTATGCTGCGTGCATTATCGGAGACCCCAACCGACCGGCAAGGTTGGAACCAACCGGAAATCGCGAGAGTCGCAGATTACCCCACGGCTTGCAGAGAACAACGCGGAGTTGGCCCATGTCCATCGTGATGAAGAACATCGATACGCTCGCCGCCGTGCCTCCCGGTCCGCTGGCCGGTCCGGCGATGCGCGACATCCCGCTTATCCACGACGCGACGCTCGAGATTCGATACGGAAAGATCGGCTGGTTCGGACCCGCCGCGGACGCACCGTCGCGTCTGGAGGACGAACAAACCCTGGACTTGCGCGGCGCCACCGTCATTCCGGGACTTATCGACGCCCACACGCATGTCCCATTCGTCGGCAACCGCGCTGACGAGTTCGCCCGGCGGATCGCGGGCGAATCCTACCTGTCGATCATGCAAGCCGGGGGCGGAATCCGCGTGACGACGCAAGCGGTCCGAGAAGCAAGCGAAGACCAACTCGTCGAATCGAACTTCCATGTCCTCGCGCGTATGGCCACCCGCGGCGTCACAACCATCGAGTGCAAGAGCGGCTACGGTCTGGCGCCCGAGCACGAACTCAAGCAGTTGCGGGCCATCGCCGAGATGAACAAGGAACTGCCGATCGAGCTCGTTCCCACGTACCTCGGTGCCCACGCCGTGCCGGCCGAGTACGAGGGCCGACCTGACGAATACATCGACAGGATCAGTGCGCCCGAGCTGTTGCGGCAAATCGCCGACGAGGGGCTGGCGCGTTTTTGCGACGTGTTCTGCGATGCGGGGGCGTTCACGGTCGAGCAGGCCCGACGCGTATTGACACGGGCCGCCGAGGTGGGGCTGCGTCCCAAGCTCCACGCCGACGAGCTCGAACAGATCGGCGCATCGCGGCTCGCTGGTGAGCTGCATGCGGTTTCCGCCGACCACCTGGAAAAAATCGACGACGCCGGCATCGCGGCCCTGCGCGACGCGGGCACGATCGGCGTCTTGCTACCGGGCACATCGTTTTTCCTCGGCATCGAGCATTGCGACGCCCGGCGGCTGATCGACGCGGGCCTGCCCGTGGCCTTGGCCACCGACTACAACCCCGGTTCGTGCATGATCGAATCACTCCCCCTGGTCATGAACATCGCCTGCTGCCAAATGCACATGCTGCCCACGGAAGTGCTGGCGGCGACAACAGCCAACGCGGCGGCCGCAATCGGGGAGCAGCATCGGATCGGTGCCATCCAGCGGGGTTACGACGCGGACGTGGTGGTTCTCGCCGCGCCGACCCTCAACGAGTGGTTCTACACGCCGGGGAGACAACTCGTGGCGGCGATCGCCAAACGAGGCGAGCTCATCTGGATACCCCCAAGTGCAACGGAGCAAGCACCACCGGAGACCTGAGCCGGCGCCGGGCGTCGAGCGCCGTTCAAGGACGTTGCTTGCGCCACGCCGCGAGCTGCTTGCGCAGGTCTTCCTGCTCAGGCAGTTCGAGCGCCTCGGCGATATCGAGCGCGTCGGACAACTTGGCGATGGCCGCCGCCCGGTCGCCCGCTTGCA
>JALSRY010000774.1 GCA_026984555.1 Phycisphaerae bacterium | reverse complement strand
CCGCGCGCCTGGCGTGCCTGTTCCCAGCCGGTCGCCCGCGCGTGTCCGGGTCGACCCGGCGGTGCATGTACCCGCCTGGTTATCGCGAGCGTGCGAGCCGGTCGGCGAACGTGTTGTACAGCCACGCCACCACGGCACCGCCCACAAACCCATCACACAAGGCCCAGATCAGCCCGATCAGGCTTCCCGTCGCGCTGATGTTGTAGCCGCGGTACACGCGGCCGATGAACGTCGGCTCGCCGGTGGCACCGTCGAACGCGATGATCCACCAGGTCAGCGCCAGCAGTCCGACACCCCATACGATCCCGCCGCACAGGGCGGCGGCCAGCACGTTGAGTTTCATCACGTAACCTCCGGCCGGATCGGAAACAACCCGCGGCGAACGCGGGCCCGTCGCGTGGGATTGTACCTCGGAAGGCCTAATGCGGCCTATGCGACCTGGTTGTCGCGTGGCGCAGACCGGGGGGCACGTGTCGGAGTCACGGTTCGGTCGAAAACACATCGGCGATACGACAACGGACGATTCGGAATCCGTCTTCGCGCAGCCGGTGCGAGAGTACCGTCCAACGCTCCATGCTCACATCGATCAGGGCGCCGGCTCGCCGGGCAAAGCCGAAGCGCACCCGTGGTTCGCTCATGCTGCGGGAGATGATCACGTAGTAGCACCGTTTGTCGGTTTGCATGTGCCTGCTCCACCGGCGACCGGCCGCCGTGCCCCGCACCCGACGCTCCGGTCGCCCGACCGGGGCGATGCGTGCGGGGGAAGTATGGCGCGGGCTGGTGACAGTCCGGGTCGGTCCTAACAGGCGGTGGGTACGTCAAGGCGGGTCGGGCCTAACGCATGGCAGGGAAAGGCGTGGGCGGTGCGGGGCGATCGGAGCCCGACGGAGGTTCCGGGTGGTTTACCGGGTTGGGGCAGCGGCGCGGGGGCGTTGTTCGATCCAGTCGCACAGGGGCTCGAACCCCTCGCCACGCAGCGAACTGACGGCCCAGATGGGGCGTGCGTCGTCGAGGGTTTCGCGCAGCTCGCGGATGGTGTTGTCGGCGCCGGGGAGATCGGCCTTGTTGACGACCAGGCCGGTGGCGATCTCGACCACGCCGGCCTTGGTGAACTGGACGGCGTCTCCCGCGCCGGGCATGAGCAGCAAGAGCACCTCGTCGGCGATTTCGCGCACGGCGACATCGTTTTGCCCCGCCCCGACGGTTTCGATCAGCACGATTTCGAAGCCGGCGTTGGCCAGGAGCCGGGCGACGTCGGCCGTACGCGGTGCCAAGCCCCCGCTCTGTCCGGAAGAGGACATGCTGCGCACGAACAGCCCGTCATCGGGTTCGGTGGGCATCATGCGTAGTCGATCGCCGAGCAACGACCCGCCGGTCAGCGGGCTGGAGGGATCGACGGCGATCACGGCCACACGTTTGGCGCGTGCGCGGAATTCGCGGGCGAGCCGGCCGATCAGCGTGCTTTTGCCGACGCCGGGCGAGCCGGTGATACCGACGCAGACGGCGTTGGCTGGGGGGGTGGCGAGATCGACGGGGAGCAGGTCGGCATGGTCCTCGACGACGAGCGTGATCGCTCTCGCGAGGCCGGCGACGGTGTGCAGATCGGGTTTCGTATCGCGGGCGGCGCGTTTTGCGCGGTAGTCGGCGGCGAGTTTTCGGGTGGCTTCGACGATCGTCTGCATGGGGGTCCCGGGGTTGAACACGCCGGCGACTCCGGCTTTGCGCAGCGGCTCGTGGTCCTGCTCGGGGATGATTCCGCCGACGACGACGGGGACATCGGGGATGCCGTGGTCGTGGCAGAGCTGGACGACCTGGGGCATGATGGCCATGTGGGCGGCCGAGAGCAGGCTCACGCCGATCACATCCACGTCTTCCTGGACGGCGGCAAGCACGGTGGCCTGGGGGGTTTGCCAGAGCCCGGTGTAGATGACCTCCATGCCGGCGTCACGCAGGTTTCGGACGATGAGTTTCGCCCCGCGGTCGTGGCCGTCGAGTCCGATCTTGGAGATGAGAACGCGAATGGGTCGTGCCATGAGATCAATCACCGTAACCGCCCCCCGATTCCACGGTTCTGAGTCGCAGCCGGAAGCGCAACTTTAGCGGCAAGTGTGCGATTGACAAGCGCGGGGCGATGGTTCAAAGTCGGGGCGTCGGGCGTGTGCGGGTTTTTCGGGGTTTAGCGATGGGCGGCTCGAAGCCGATCATAGGAATCAGCGGGGGGATCGGAGCGGGCAAGTCGGCGGTCGCACAGGCGTTCGGGGCACTGGGGGGGCTGGTGATTTCGTCGGACGAGCTCAATCGGGAAGTCCTGTCGCGGCCGGAAGTTGCGCGGACGCTGCGGTCGTGGTGGGGAGACGGGGTGGTTGGCGTGGATGGCAAGGTCGACCGGGGGGCCTTGGCCCGGCTGGTGTTCGAGGATGCGGAGAAAAAACGCCGACTGGAATCTTTGGTACATCCCTTGATTGCCCGTCGGCGGGCGGATATCATCAGGGCGAGTGCTGGGGACCCGAAGGTCAAAGCCATCATCCTTGATTCCCCGCTTCTGTTTGAAAGCTCCCTCGACCGCGAGTGCGATGCCGTCGTTTTTGTTGAGGCCAGCGAAACCCGACGAGCAGAACGGTTGCGGAAACAGCGGGGGTGGAGCCTCCGGGAACTTCGGCTCCGGGAGCGGTGGCAGTTGCCGCTCGCCGAGAAGCGTTCCCGGTGCCAGTATGTAATCCGCAACGAAGGCACACGCGCCCAACTGCACACGCAGGTGAAGAACGTATTTGAACGGATAATCGCCGAACACGCATCCGATCGTTGAGCACGGTCGCAACACCCCGCCGCGACGGTCGTACCGCATGGCCGTTCCGGCACTTTCCCAATGAAGGTATCTTGGAGCATCACAACATGGCGAAAGCAACGACACGCTCGCGCAGCAAGAAGAAAACCGAGGACACCCCCGAGAACATCCCCGAAGCGAGCGAGAAAGTGATTCTGCCCGACGACGACGGCGCCGCCGACGCGCCCGAGTCCAAGTTCGTCGAAACCGTTGACGACGACGCCTCGGCCCCGGTCGATGCCGAGACGGAAAAGGAAAAGCCCGCCAAGACTCGCAAGCGGAATGCTTCGGGCGACGGCAAGGCCACCAAGAAGGCCTCGCGCCGCAAGCACGTGGACGAAAACTCCCCCATCGACCAGGAAACCCACGAGAAATACGAGCGCGTCAAGCGCGGCGACCTGCACATCACCGACCTTCAGAAAATGACGGTTGCCGAGCTGCACGAAGTCGCCAAGAAGGAAGATATCGAAGACTACGTCGGCCTGCCCAAGCAGGAGCTGATCTTCCAGATCCTCAAGTCGCGCATCAACCAGAACGGATTGCTCTACGGCGAAGGTGTGCTCGAGGTGCTGCCCGACGGCTTCGGCTTCCTGCGCAGCCCCGAGTACAACTACCTGCCCTGCCCGGACGACATTTACGTGAGCCCTTCGCAGATTCGGCGCTTCGGGTTGCGCAACGGGCACATCGTCGCGGGACAGATTCGCCCGCCGAAGGAATCCGAACGGTATTTCGCATTGCTGCGGGTCGAGGCGATCAATTACCAGAGTCCCGACTCGGTGGCGGAAAAGACGAATTTCGAGGATCTCACGCCGCTGCACCCCAACCGGCGGATCTTCCTGGAGACCAAGCCGGAAGAGCTCAACATGCGGATCGTGGACCTGGTCACGCCGATCGGGTTCGGACAGCGGATGCTGATCGTCGCGCCGCCGCGCACCGGCAAGACGGTTCTGCTCCAGAAGATGGCCAACGCGATTTCGCACAACCATCCGGACGCCAAGGTCATCATCCTGCTGATCGACGAACGGCCCGAAGAGGTGACCGAGATGCAGCGGGCGACCAAGGCGGAGGTCATCAGCTCGACGTTTGACGAGCCCGCGAGCCGACACGTCCAGGTTGCGGAGATGGTCATCGACAAGGCCAAGCGGTTGGTCGAGTTTGGCAACGACGTTGTGATTCTGCTCGATTCGATCACGCGCCTGGCGCGGGCGTACAACACCGAAGTGCCCCACTCGGGCAAGATCCTCACCGGCGGTGTCGATGCCAACGCGTTGCAGAAACCGAAGCGGTTTTTCGGCGCGGCTCGCAACATCGAGGAGGGCGGCAGCCTGACCATCATCGGTACCGCGCTCGTCGATACCGGCAGCAAGATGGACGAGGTGATCTTCGAGGAGTTCAAGGGCACCGGCAACAGCGAGCTGCACCTCGATCGGCGATTGGTGGACAAGCGTGTCTGGCCGGCGATCAACATTTCCGCCAGTGGTACGCGCAAGGAAGAGTTGCTGCTCGATCCCAAGGAACTGGAAAAGGTTTACATGCTTCGCCGGGTGCTGAGCGACATGAACCCGGTCGAGGCGGTCGAGCTGCTTCGCAACCGGCTGGAGAAGACCGAGGCCAACGCCGTCTTTCTCATGACCATGAACCTGGCCTGATCCGCACAGTGGGGGGATGCCGGCCGCCGACCGCGGGCCATCGCCGGTCGAAGGCGAGCCGGAACCGAGCCGGCCGAGGGGTGCCGCGCCTACTCGTCGCCGCGGGTGGGCTCGGGGATTTGCTGTCGCCCAGAACAAGCAGGCTCCAGAGTTTCATGAGATCCGCTCACATCCGCGTCGAGATCGATCTGGATCGCGTGCGGGCTTCCGCCGAAGCGATCCGCAGGCAGACCGGGGTCGCCCTGATCGCGGTCGTCAAGGCGGATGCCTACGGGCTGGGCGCCCGGCGGGTGATCGACGCGATCGAGGCGGTGGCTGACGATTTCGCGTTCTTCTCGGCGCGGGAGGCCCGGGCCGCCGGTCGCGGGGGATTGCTGCTCGGCCCGCCCCCTCTCCGGGCGACGACCTGCCGCGAAGAGTCGCTGCGCCCTACCGTTACCAGTGTCAGCGCGGCTCGGCGGTTCGCGGGAACGCCCGTCGCGATCTGCGTCGATACCGGAATGGGCTGGTTTGGTTGCCAGCCGGAACAACTCGATGACCTGCTGGCCATCAGCGGGGCAAGCGAAGTCTACACCCACGGCAACGATGTCGAAGCTGCGCGGCGGCTTCGACAGCTTACGGCGGGGAAGGGGTTGCGGCTGCACGCCGCGGCCACGAGCCTGCTGAACGAGCGGGAGGCCTGGTTCGACGCGGTGCGGCCGGGGCTGGCGCTGTACCGCGGTGCGGTGCGTGTGACCGGACGGCTCGCGGCCGTTCGCCGGACGCGTGGTTCGGCGGGCTATTCGGGCGTCGTGTGCGAGCGCGTGGGGGTGCTTTTGGCCGGGTACAGCCACGGGTTACGGCCGGCGCCGGTGATCGTCAACGGGCGTCCCGAGCGGATTCTCGAATGCGGGATGAACACTTCGCTGGTGAGCGTGGACGCGGCGGA
>JALSRY010000773.1 GCA_026984555.1 Phycisphaerae bacterium | reverse complement strand
CCACGATCGCGGCCCCGCGCGGGTCGAACGGTTCGAGCCGCAGGGGCATATCGCGTGATGATGAGCTGACCAGCGGACGGAGCGCCATGCGTGACCTCACCGGTCGATTATATCGTGCTGGTTCTGTGCAACGCCGATTCCGAGACAGGTTTCGAGCAACATGCGGCGTCGGTCGGGCTCGACGCCGGCGGCTGTCGTGAGCAACTCCGCCTGGCGCCGGGTGAACGCGGCGGGTAACGCAAGCATCGCGAGATCGTAACCGGCGCAGTCGAGTACGGCGTGTTCGAGGTCGTCGAGTCCCTCGGGACGAGCGGCGGCGATGAGCAACGCCGGCCCGCCGTCCGCCAGAACCTTCGGCAGCGCGTATGTGGCGGGGGCGGGCGTGATGTCGGTCTTGTTCCACGCGACGATCGCGGGGAGGCCCGCGGCGTGCAGGTCCGCCGCGAGCGCATCGAGAAAACTGGTGACGCTCGCGTCGCCGGCGGATGTCGCGTCGAGCAGCACCACGCCCACGTCGGCGTTGCGTAGCTCGGCCCGCGTTCGGCGGATGCTCTCGGCCTCGATGGTTTCGCCGGGCTCGCGTATTCCCGCCGTGTCCAGCCACACGACCGGCATGCCGTCGATTTCGGCGGGTACCTCGACCCAATCACGCGTTGTGCCCGGCTGCGGCGAAACGAGGCTCACTTCGCGGTCCGCCAGCGCGTTGACGAGCGTGCTCTTGCCGGCGTTCGGGGGACCGATCACCGCCACCCGCAGCGGCCGGCTCAGCCAGGTGAACCCGCACAGCCGCGCCGCGAGCGCGCGACAGCACGCGGCGGCGTCCGCGCCGCCGGGCGACTGGATCAGCCGGTCGAGCTGGGTGTGGAGTTGCTGGACCTGTCGTCCGAGCCATTCGACGCCGCGCAAGGTCGGCATCGCCGGCATCCGCGCGAGGGCTTCGGCTTCGATGCGGGTGCGGGTCGGCCAGAGCGTCGTTTCGGTTTCGTCGAACCGCTTGAACCCGCGGGATTCGAGGCATGTGCCGCATTGCCGCACGAGCCACGGACTACCGTGGAGGTGGAGGCGCACGTCCCAAGCCGGGCCGGCGGCATGCACGGAAACGACGATGTCGTCGATGATTTCGCCGCTGGCATCACGCAGGCCGGCGCGCGACACATCGCCGGTGGTCCACTCGCGCACGGCTCGCGAACCGGTCGGCGCGATGTTTTCACGTAAGAACGTTTCAACCGCCCCCCCGCCGCGCAGGCGGATCACCGCGATGGCCGCGGGTCCGGGGCTGGTGAGGATGGAGTAGGTTTGCGGAAGCGTGGTCGGTGTTTTCACGGCTGTCCCGCCGCCTTGCGATAGGCCAAGGCGATGCCCATGAGGCAGAGGTTCGGCACATGGGCATCGACAAAATCGACGACGTCGGCGACGAGCGGCGCCCCGCCGCCGGTGATGACGAGCTTGGGCCAGGTTTTCAGCTCGGTTGCGAACCGCTCGACGATTTCGCGCAGGGCACCCGCGGCGGCGTACACGACGCCGTTGACGATCGCGTCGTGCGTATTGCGCGCGAAGATGTCGCCGGGTTTATCGGGAGCGACGCGCGGCAGCCGGGCGGTGTGTTCGTGGAGTGCCTGGCAGGAGGTTTCGAGCCCGGGCAGAATTGCCCCGCCGAGGAAACGGCCCGCCGCCGAGACGCAATCGACCGTCATGGCGGTGCCGAACGAGGCGACGGCACAGGGTTCGCGCAGCCGCTCGTAGGCGGCCGCCGCCGCACAAACGCGGTCTACCCCTACTTGTCGCGGGTTGTCGATCTCCAGGGGCATCGGCAGGGGGATGTCCGTTCGCAGGAAGAGGGGTTCGACCTGGCAGGTCTGTTCGGCGAGGTCGGCGAGTCTTCGCGCGGTGGGGGGGGCGACGCTGCCGATGACCACGGCGCGCCGCTTGACGCCGGCGGTGATGGCCCATGTCTCTTCGATCGCCGCACGCCAGCCGTGTTCGCTGTCTGCGGCGATGTTGCGCACGTCGTGCAGGCCGTCGTCGTCCCATACCGCCAAACCGATGCGGCTGTTGCCGACGTCCGCGACGAGCAGGCTGTCGGCGGGTTCGAGTTTTTGCGTCACGGTAGCACTCCCTGCCACACCGGCTGCGCAGCTACGTTGCGTCGTCCGCCGGTTGGTCGAGTTCGGGCCAGTCCTCTTCCTCGCCAAAGTCTATGCGTTCGGGGCGGCGGGTGTGCTCCTCGGCGCGTGCTTGCTGGACTGCCTGCCACATCGCCTCGGCGAGCGCCCGCAAACCGCGGCCGGTGACGGCCGAGATTCCCAGTACCTCACCGCCTGTCGCGTCGCGCAGGGCTTCGAGCGATTCCGTTGCACCGGTCAGGTCGAGCTTGTTGCCGGCGAGGATCTCGCGGCGGTTCGCGAGCGTGGGGCTGTATTTTTCCAGCTCGTGACGGATGGTGCGGTAGGCTTCGGTCGGCGGGGGGCTGCCGGGCGGTGGGCACAGGTCCACCAGGTGCACGATCACGCGTGTCCGTTCGATGTGACGCAAAAAGGCGTCGCCGAGACCGACGCCCTCGTGGGCTCCTTCGATGAGCCCGGGGATGTCCGCGAGCACGATTCGCCGATAGCCGGGCAACTCCGCGATGCCGAGCTGGGGGGTCTTGGTGGTGAACGGGTAGTCGGCGATGCGTGGTCGGGCGTTGGTGAGGCGTGAGAGGAGCGTGCTCTTGCCGGCGTTGGGCAGTCCGACGAAGCCGACATCCGCGATGAGCTTCAGTTCGAGTCGCAGGGTGCGCTCCTGGCCGGGCCGGCCGGTCTGAAACTCGCGCGGGGTCTGGTTGGTCGAAGTCGCGTAATAGGCGTTGCCGTGTCCGCCGCGTCCGCCCCGGGCGACGCACACTTTCTGGCCGTTTCTGGTCAGGTCTTTGAGCAGGCGTCCGGTGTCGTCGTCGTAGACCAAGGTGCCGGCGGGCACTTCGATGATCAGGTCACGGCCGCGGCGGCCGTGTCGATTGCCGCCTTCGCCGGGGCGGCCGTTTTCGGCGAACCAGTGGTGTTTGCCGGAGAGGTCGAACAGCGTGTCGATACCGGCCCGGGCGACGAGGTACACGCTGCCGCCGTGTCCGCCGTCCCCACCGTCGGGGCCGCCTTTGGGGACGAATTTTTCCCGCCGAAAGCTCACGCAGCCGTGGCCTCCCTTGCCGCCGCGGACGAAGATGCGGGCGTGATCGACGAAGAGGCGGTCTGGGTCGGTGCGTCGTGGCATACCGAGGACTCCACCATCGAAGCTGTCGGCTGTCAATACCTTGTTGGTGGCGTGGCGGCCAATGTGGAAACGGCGGACGTTTTCGCGGTCTTTGTTGATCGTTGGCGGTATTTGGGTTGCAATACGGGAGGACGGCAGGGCGCGGGGGCAGCGGCCGGGGCGCGACGGAGCCGTCGCCGGTCGGATGGGGCCAACGCCGCAATGTTCACGAGGGAAGCCGCATGCGAGGTCGTATTCTCGTCGTCGATGACGAACCGCTCAAACGGATCACGCTCCAGATCGAGCTGTCCGAGCACGGCTACGAGGTGTACGAAGCCGCTGATGCGCTGACGGCCCGTCGGATTTTCGACAGCAAGCCGATCGATGTGGTCGTGACCGACGTGCGGATGCCCGGGATGAACGGGCTGGATTTGCTGGCGCACATCAAACAGACCCGTCCCCAGGTCGAGGTCGTGCTGATGACCGCTTATGCCAGCGTCGATACCGCGGTGCTGGCGATCAAGCGCGGCGCATACGACTACATCACCAAGCCGTTCACCACGCAGGAGTTGTTGACCAAGCTGGATCGGCTCTTCGCGGCGCGCAAGCCGATCGAACGCGACGACGATATCGAAACCTTTGGTGAGCTGGTTGCGCGCAGTGCCAGCATGAAACGGCTTTTCGCGCAGCTCCGCGCCGTCGCCGACACCGACCGGACGATCCTGCTGTGTGGCGAAAGTGGTACGGGCAAGGAGCTGTTCGCCCAGGCGATCCACGATCACAGTCCTCGCGCCGGCAAACCCCTGATTCGTTTCAGTTGTGCCGCTTTGCAGCCGACCGTGCTCGAAAGCGAACTGTTCGGGCACGCCAAAGGGGCTTTCACCGGCGCCCACCGGCAAAAAGCCGGGCGCTTCGAGCTGGCCAACGGCGGTACGATCCTGCTCGACGAGGTTGATGACATCCCGACCGAGGTGCAGGTCAAACTCCTGCGCGTGGTGGAACAGCAGGAATTCGAGCGTGTCGGCGGCGAGACGCCGATTCGCGTCGATGTGCGGCTGATCTGCGCGACGAAGCGGGATCTGCTGCTGCTCGTCAAGGAGGGGCGTTTTCGCGAGGATCTCTACTACCGGCTGAACGTCATCAGCCTCGCGATTCCGCCGTTGCGCGAGCGGCCTGAAGATATCCCGGTGCTTGCGAACCACTTCATCGAGAAACACGCTTCGCTCGTCAGCGATCAGAAAGTGACCATCAGTCCCCATGCGGTTGACGAACTGATACGCCACAATTGGCCCGGAAACGCCCGCGAACTGGAACACGTGATCGAGCGGGCCCTGGCGTTCTGTGGCGGGGATGAAATCCGTCCCGAGCACATTCTCCCGCTGGCGCGCGAGGGCGGCGGATCGGCGCGCCAGGGGTTGGAGCTGGCCGAGGTGGGCAAGCTCGGGCTCAACGAGACCGTGGCCGATATCGAACGCCGACTGATCCTCATGGCGCTGCGCCAGTGCAACGGCAACCAGGCCCGCGCAGCGCAGAAGCTCGGCATCCCCCGCACCACCTTGCGTGACAAGATGGCCAAATACAACATTCCCGTGAGTTAGGTGGGCAGCGGCGCGCAACGCGGGTGGTGCAATATCGCATGGTGCGCCCCGCGCAGCGGGTCGTTGTGTGCCCGGCGCCGCGCGGATTGGTGTGTCAGGAGGCTGTCGGGTGTCCGAACGTCCCGTGTTCGATCCGCATCGCGTTCGCGTGCCGGCCGGCGAGCGTGTCGATGCGCTACCGCCGGCGACGCTGACGCCCCGTGCGGTCAATGAACTTGTCCGTGGGGCGCTGGCGGCTCACGTGCCCTCGACGATCCACGTGCTCGGCGAGATCGGCGATTTCTCTCGCCCCCAAAGCGGTCATATCTATTTTTCGCTCAAAGACGCTACCAGCGAGCTGCGTTGCGTCATGTGGCGCAGCACGGCGGCTCGCCTGCGATTCGCACCCGAGCCGGGCATGGAGGTGATCGCGACGGGGCGCCTCGAAGTCTATCTGCCCCGCGGGGTGTACCAGTTGGTCGTGCGCAAGCTCGAGCCGCGGGGTGTCGGGGCGCTGGAGATCGCCTTTCGCCAGCTCAAGGACCGCCTCGAACGGGAGGGCCTGTTCGATCCGGCCCGCAAACGCCCGCTTCCGCTTGTGCCGCAGCGTATCGCCGTCGTGACCAGTCCTCGCGGGGCGGCGATCCGGGATATCGTCCAGACACTCGCGCGGCGGTTTCCGGCTGCGGAGGTGCTTGTGTTTCCCGTGCGTGTGCAGGGGGACGGGGCGGGCGAGGAAATCGCCCGTGCCATCGACCTGCTCAACCGCTTCGCTGCGAAACTGGGCGGAATCGATGTGGCCATCGTCGGTCGGGGTGGCGGATCGCTCGAGGACCTCTGGGCGTTCAACGAGGAGGTCGTCGCGCGGGCCATCGCCCGCAGCCGCGTGCCGATCATCAGTGCCGTGGGACACGAAGTCGATGTGAGCATCGCGGACCTGGTGGCCGACGTGCGCGCGGCGACGCCCACGGCCGCGGCGGAGATGGTCGCCCCTCGGCTGGACGATTTGCTCGACCGGATCGATGAGCAAGTTCGCCGGGCACGCCGGGCCGTGGTCCACGGGGTGGAGCTGGCGCGCGGGCGGCTACGAGCACAATTGGCGGGGCCCGCGTTGTCCCAGCCAGGGGCATTGCTGCGCGAGCGAGCCCAACAAATCGACGAGTGCTTGCACCGCTTGGGCAGCTTGGTGGTGGCATCGCTGCGCAGTGCGCGTGAGACGGTGGTTGCCCGCCAGATGGAACTGCTGCGTTTCGGTTCGGGACGGCATTATGCCGAGCTCGGACAGCGTTTGGCGCACCAGGTGTTTCGCCTTCGCCGCGCCGCGGAACGAGCGCAGAAACGCGCCGATCGCGATCTGGCGAAACTCGAGCGGCGGGCGCAAGGCAACGCCCCCGGCCAGCGGCTGGCACGCCTCGACGAGCGTCTCGCCGGTATGGGGAGGCGCCTCGCGCGGGCAACGCCCGAAAAGACACGCACACGCTGTGAGGAGCGCCTGGCGGGGGCGCGGCGGCGACTGGATGGGGCAATCGCCGCGTTGCTGGACCACCGCCGGCGCGTGCTCGATGGCGTGTTGGATCGGGCGGTTCGCGCCCATCCGCATCACATCCTCGCTCGCGGCTACAGCATTACCCGCGATGCGCGCACGCGCAGGCTCATACGCAGCATCGAACAAATCCGCGACGGCCAGCGGGTGATTACCGAGCTGGCCGATGGTCAGTTCCGAAGTACCGCCGACGACCCTCGGCAGCCGCGATTGTTCGAATAGGGTGGGCGCTCTTCATTCGCGGGGTGATGGATCGGGCGGGGCGCGGTTGGGCAGCCGGTGGGACAGCCGGTCAGGGGGCAAAAAGAAGGCCAATCT
>JALSRY010000772.1 GCA_026984555.1 Phycisphaerae bacterium | reverse complement strand
CCCCAACTGAACGTGTCGCCGGGCAACGTCCCGAGATCCGTGACCGTGAAAAGCTGCGCCCGCGCGGGCAGCATTGCCAACAGGGCGGCCAAACCGATTCCCACCGAAACGGTCCAGGGGTGAGTGTTTCTTGTACGCTGGTCGGACATGTCGAACCCTCCTGAGAACGATGACGAGCATTTGAAACAAAAACGCAACAAACATGCAGCCGCACCGCGGCCGACTCGCTCGTTGATCCAGTATATCGCGTGTCAGAACGTGGTTGAACGAGATTGAACCGCTGGATGGTGTCCGGCAGAAAATAACACAACAGGCGGCGGTACGACGCCGGTACAATGGATGCGGTCGATCGCGGCAGAGCGTGTCCCGGATCGGCCGACACCGTTCGATCAGACCACCACGCAGCAGGAAGCCAAGACATGAAACGCGCCCTTATGCTCTGGTTGGTCGCCGCGGCGATCGGTTCTCTCGCCGCCCGCGGCCTGGCCCAGCAACGAATCGAGGTCTCCGACGACGGCCACGAGACCGTGATCCTCGATGGACAGCAGGATGGTGGATTCGTCACGCGCAATGACGAAGCCCCATACGGCTCGGTCCCGGACTGGCAAAACACGCTCCGCCGACAAGTCGGCGGGCTCCAGGCGGCGGACATGAACGGCGACGGTACCATCGATCTTGTCGTCGGCTGCTATTCGTCCAACAGCTATCCCCCCTATCCCGACTGGGAAAACCTGATCTACTTCAATACCGGCACCGAGCTCGAAGCCGACCCGTCCTGGATCTCGACCGACGAGGTCTCCACCGGCGATGTCCAAGTGGCCGACATCAACGGCGACGGCTATCCCGACGTGTTCGCCGCCAACGGCGGTTACGCAATGGACCATTCGGTGATCTATTTTGGGGCTCCCGGCGGCCCGAGCACCACCCCCGGCTGGTACAGCGCCGAACCCGGCCGGGCCTGGAACAATTACGCCCTACCCGTGGACATCGACCACGACGGCGACATCGACATCATCACCGCCAACCAGGGCAACGACCCCTCCGATCCCTACCGCCCCATCTACATTTTCTTCAACAACAACGGCACGCTGGCGACCGTCCCCGGTTGGCAGTCGGCCGAGTGGTCCATCCAGAACTTCCTGGCAGTCGCCGACTACGACGGCGACGGATGGGAAGACCTGGCCGTCTCCAAGTGGGTCAACTTCGAAAGCGGCGTCTACCGCAACGCCGGCGGCAACCTCCAGACGACGCCCGTGTGGACCACGGGAAATGACGACGACGATAAGGGGGTCGCCTGGGCCGACGTGGACGGCAACGGATGGCCCGACCTGGCGCTCGGCCACGACCCAACCTTGCTGTACGCCAACGACGCCGGCACCCTCAGCCAAACCTGGGCTTCCGGGGCGAGCTACTTCGGCCACAGCGACCTGCGCTTCTGCGACGTGGACCGCGACGGAGACATGGATCTCGCCGAAGTGCATTTCTCCGACGGAAAAACCCACATCTACCTCAACCGCGACGGCGTGCTCGACACCGCGCCGTCCTGGACGTATGACGCTTCCCCCGTCGGGACGGCCATCGCTTTCGGCGACTACAACGGCGACCACTGGCCCGACCTCGCGATCGGCTATTCCGGCCAGCCCTGCATCGTCGTGTTCTACAACGCCGGCCCAGGTTGCCCGGGCGATCTCGACGGCGACAACCAGGTCGGATTGTCCGACCTGTCGATCCTGCTGGCTCATTACGGGCAGATGGGAATCAACAGCTACTACGACGGCGATTTCGATGCCGACGGCGATGTGGACCTGGCCGACCTGTCCATGCTGCTGGCCCACTACGGCGAACAGTGCCCGTAACACACCGGCGCGCGCGAGAACCGCGCGCCGCGGGTCCGTCGAGCCCCGGCAGCGGCCCAAGCGCTCGATACCCGCGCGAGAACACCGCGTGCTCGGAAGCTACATGCCCGTGTCGTCGCCGGGGGGGTCTTCTTCGCCGGCGGCTCGCGGCGATGTGGCGACCTGGATGCCGTGGTCGGCGCGGCGAAGGTCCACATGGACCCGCCAGTGTTCGTCGTCCCGCGTCGGGAAATCCACGCGAAAATGCACCCCGCGCGACTCGCAACGCGTCGCCGCCCCCGTCGCGATGCACAAGGCGATCGTGAGCAGGTTCTGGGTTTCCCATTGCTCGGGCATATCGAACACCTTGTCCATCACGTAGCGGCTCCAGAACTCGATGATCTCGACCGTCTCGCCGAGCCGATCGGCCGAGCGCTCGATACCCGCGTTGCGCGACATCACGCTCTGAAGACTGTGCAACACGTCGTGCACGTCGAGCGCCGTGCGCGGCGACTGCGGCAGCAGATGACTCAGGGCGGGGGGATGATCGATCCGCCCGCGCTCGGCGGCGCGGCGACCGGCGACGAGCCCCGCCCGCCGCCCGAACACCAAACCCTCCAGCAACGAGTTGCTCGCCAACCGATTGGCCCCGTGCAACCCGGTCGAAGCGACCTCGCCGGCGGCCAGCAGCCCGGGCAGGCTCGTGTCGCCGTCTGGATTGGTAACGACACCGCCGACGGTGTAGTGGGCGCTGGGGCGCACGGGGATCAGGTCGCGCTCGGGATGAATGTCGAACTCGCGGCACAGGCGGTCGATGGTGGGGAAGCGCTTGGCGAACGTGCCCGACGGAAGATGACGCACGTCGAGGTAAACGTGCGAGACGTTCCTGTTCTTGAGTTCGGCGTTGATGGCCCGGCTGACGATGTCGCGCGGGGCCAACTCGCCGCGGGGGTCGTAGGCATCCATGAACCGCCGCCCGTCGCGGTGGACGAGCCGGGCGCCCTCGCCCCGCACGGCTTCGCTGATCAGCGCGCGGGCCGCACCGGCGATGTACAACGTCGTGGGATGGAATTGGACGAATTCGAGATCGCGCAACAGCGCGCCGGCCCGAAAGGCCATCGCCAGGCCGTCGCCGGTCGCGACGGGTGGATTGGTCGTCTCGCGAAACGCCCGGCCGGCGCCGCCGGTGGCGAGGATGGTCGTCGTCGCCCAGAACATCTGGTGTCCGTACTTTTGGTGATGGGTCACGACGCCGACCACGCGGCCGTCATCGGTGAGCAGGTCGATCGAAAAGCAACGCTCGAAGATGCGAATGCGCGGATGGGCGCGGGCCCGCTCGAGCAACACGCGGATGATCTCACGCCCGGTGGCGTCGCCGTGAGCGTGCACGACGCGGGCGGCGGAATGGCCACCCTCGCGACCCCGGGCGAGATGATCGCCGGCTACGTCGAACTGGGCGCCCCACTCCTGGAGCTCGCGGATGTGTTCCGGCGCCTCGCGCACCACGCGCTGAATAACGCGCTCGTCACCCAGACCCTCCGAAACGGTGAGCGTGTCGCGGGCGTGATCCTCGAAACGGTCCGGCGCCTGCATGACCGCCGCGATGCCCCCCTGGGCGACGTTCGTCGCCGATTGGGCCGCCTCCGACTTGGTGACGACCAGCACGTCCGCGCTTTCGGCGGCGGCGAGCGCCGCGCGCAACCCTGCGATACCCGAACCGATCACGATCACATCCGTGAACAGGTGGGGAAGGCGGTGAACGTCGAAGTTCGTCAGGTAACGCCGGGAACCGAGAACGCTGCTCATGGGGGGTGGACCTATCGTTTGAAGCGACGAACGCGCCGCTCGGTCACCAGCATGTGCAGGCGCACGTCACGTTCTTCCGCGGGAACGCGCTCGACAACCTGCTCCTCGAGCGCCAACCCGCAGGCCACCCCGCGAAAATCGCGGTGGCACAGGAAGCGATCGTAGAACCCCAGCCCGCGACCGAGCCGGTTGCCCCACGCGTCGAACGCCAGGCCCGGTACGATCACGATGTCGATGTCGGCTACCGGAATCGGCATCCCGCCGATCGGCTCCCGAAATCCCCGCTCGCTGTCGCGCACGTCGTTGGTCAAGGAGTTGATCTCGATGGGCAACATGCGACGCTGCTCCCACATGACCTTGGGTGCGAGCACCCGCTTCATGTTGCTCCAGCAGTGCAACGCAATCTGACTCGTGTCCACCTCGTGCGTCATGGACAAATACAGCATGACGATTTCCGCGCGGCGGTATTCGACCGTCTCGAACAACCGCTGGCACGCGGCGATGCTGCGCTCGTGCAGCTCCTCCTCCGAAAACGCTTCCAGCTTCCGGCGCATCTGCTGGCGTAGCTCTTGCTTCGTCACGACTCCCTCTCGGTCTGCTCTTGACCGGTGGCCCGGCGCCGGACGCGCCACTCCTGCAAACGTTCCGCCAGACGCCGCTCCTCTCCTCGCTGCGTCGGATTGTAATACGTTCGCACCGCCCCAAGGTAGTCCTGAACCAGGAAACCGTCCGAAGTTTCGTGCGGCGACCGGTACCCCTGCCCGCGACCGAGCCGCTGCGCCCCCGCGTAGCTCGCATCGCGCAAGTGCGCCGGCACCGGCAACACCGGCCCCCGGCGCACGTCGGCCCGGGCCGCGTGAATCGCGCGCGTTACCGCGTCGGACTTCGGCGCGCAGGCCACGTACACCGCCGCCTGCGCCAGGGCGTACTCCGCCTCGGGCAGCCCCACCAGCTCGGCCACCTGCGCCGCCGCCGCCGCGATCACCAGCGCTTGCGGATCCGCGTTGCCCACGTCCTCCGACGCGCAGATCGCGATACGCCGGGCGATGAAACGTGGATCTTCGCCGCCTTCGAGCATCCGCGCCAGCCAGTAGAGCGCCGCGTCCGGGTCGCTGCCCCGCATCGACTTGATCAACGCCGAGGCAACGTCGTAGTGCGTGTCGCCGGTCTTGTCGTACTGCGTTGTCGGCGTCTGCATCGACTCCGCCGCGACCGCGACCGTCACCGGCGACCCTCCCGCCGCCGCCTGAGACAACACGCTTGTCTCCAGCGCGGCCAGCGCCCGCCGCGCGTCGCCGCCGGCATGCTCGGCAATGAAACGCAACGCCTCCGGCTCGACCGCGACGCCCCGCCCGGCAAGCCCCCGCTCGCGATCCGCGAGCGCCCGCTCGAGCAAAGCGAGCAGCTCGTCGGCGGCCAGCGGCCTGAACTCGAACATGGTGCTCCGGGAAATCAGCGGACCCGTGATCGCGTGAAAAGGATTCTCCGTCGTCGCGCCGATCAGGATCAGCACGCCCTCCTCCACGTCACGCAACAGCGAATCCTGCTGCGCCCGGCTGAATCGGTGAATCTCGTCGAGGAACAACACCGTCCGCTGGCCGCGGCTGGCCAGCCGCCCGCGGGCCTGCTCGGCGATGCGGCGGACATCACGCACGCCCGCTTCGGCGGCGTGGAGCGTCTCGAACGCCGCCCGCGTGTGGCCGGCAATCAGCATCGCCAACGTCGTCTTGCCGCAGCCCGGCGGACCGAAAAAAATCATGCTCCCGAGCCGATCGGCGTCGAGCATCCGGCGCAGCAGCCGCCCCGGACCGAGAAACTCCCCCTGCCCCAGGAATTCATCGAGCGTCCTCGGACGCATGCGCACCGCCAGCGGTCGCACCCCCGCCAGCGCCCCGCGTTCCTGTTCCTCGAACAGATCCATGCCGCCCAGTATACCCGGCGGCCCGGCGCCGCCCCGCGCGTTTGTCACCGGCCCGGAAAACGAACACGCCGCACCCGCCACCGGCCCGCTTCCACGGGACCGCGCCGCGAGCACGGCGTCACCCAAGACGGAGAGGGGGGGATTCGAACCCCCGGTACGCGAAAATGCGCACACCGGTTTTCGAAACCGGCTCCTTAAGCCGCTCGGACACCTCTCCTTGTCCCCGCCCCCGCCTGCGCACCGCGCCGGGCAGGGGCGAACGGCATTCCCGGCGGAGTATAGCCCCTCGCAGATGCGGTGCAACGGCCCGGTTCGAAAGTCCCGCCCCACGCACGACCAAACCCCCATTCGACACGCAAGCGCCCACCCGGCACGTCACACGCTCGGAACCCCCGCGGTGCTCCCGCGCTGGCGCATGACACCCGGCGGGCGCAACGTGTCGGCAGCCTCACCACGCGACGGCGACCGGCTCCCTCGCACCGGCCGACCCGCGGTCGACCGCCGGCGCACGCTCGGCGCCGATTCGGGCGTCGGCCCGTGGAGCAACTCGAAAAACTTCCCCGTCGTCGAACACAGGTACGTCGTGTACTGCCCGATGCGGTAGGTCATCCCCGCGATTTCTTCTTCCTGGTCGTAGAGCGTCTCACGCCGCTTGAGCAGGTCGTCGATATTCAGCTCGTTACGCTCGTACTCCGCCAGCCCTTCCTCGTAATCCGTCTGGAAACGCTTGAGACTGCCCGCCAGATTGTCCCGGCTGGCGGTGAGCGTCTCGATCCGCACGATCGACTCGAGCGCGTCCGCGAAGATCAGATCTTCGCGGGCTTCGATCGCCCGCGTGTACCGGGTGATGTCCGACTGGGCCTGACGCATCAAGCTGCTGGTCACCCGACGATCGACCGCGCTGACCTCCAGCCCGCCGGTGACGGTCCAATCGGAGTGATCGCGCCACTGGTCGGCTCCCTCCAGGTCGGCTTGTCCGCTGAGGAACAAGGCCACATCCCAGCGCCCGCGCTTGGCGAGATCGAGCTGGGCTTCGGCGTTGTGAACGGCGTTGCGCAACGTCGCCAACTCGGGGTCGGTCTTGAGCGCCTGGGCCACGAGTTCC
>JALSRY010000771.1 GCA_026984555.1 Phycisphaerae bacterium | reverse complement strand
GTGCGGTGCTCTCGTCGTCGAGGACTATGACTACAAGCGCGACCCCGAGCATAGGTTGGACCAAGATCACGATTCGAGGATTGCTCCAGCCGCAACCGCGCTCTTCGCACTAACCCGGCAGAACGCAGACGATCCGCCGCAGAATCTCCCGGCCCTGAAACGGGCGGTCATCGAGTTGCGGCGTCTCGGATGACGAGCAGAATGCACGTATTGCCAATGACGGTTCGAGAGAGACATCAGTGAGACCCCCGCTATGCCGATCATAAACATGCCGCTGGGAAAACTGCTCAAGCTCGTCAATGCCGATGGCGAGGTCATCAGGGCCGACGATGTCGCCGACCGGCTCCACGACATGGGCGTCGAGGTCGAGGAAATCACCAATACCGAGCAATACATCTGCCGCGTTTGCGGGAAGATCATCGAACGCACCGAGGCCCAGGGGCCGCCGATCAACTGCTCGAACTGCGGCGTCGATTTCCGCGAGCAGCCCGAGGCGCTCGACCAGCTCGGCGAGACCCGCGTGATCCGGCTCGACATGCTCGCCGTTCGGCCGGATATCTTCGACGCCGGCGGCATGGCGCGCTATTTCCGCGGCTATCTCGGCGTGCGGCCGGGGCTGGTCGAGTACGAAACGCGCGACGCCCGGGTAACCGTGCGGGTCGATCCGAACCTCGCACGCGAGGAGAGCTATCGCCCGTTCATCGCGTGCGCCGTGGTACGCAACGTGAAGCTCGACCACGAGCTCATCAAGCTGGTGATGAACCTCCAGGAAAATCTCCACTGGGCGCTGGGACGCGACCGCAAGCTGGCGTCCATCGGCGTCTACGATCTGGACACACTCGAGGGCGAGACGTTTCGTTACGACGCCGTTGCGCCCGACGGCCTGCGTTTCGTCCCGTTGGGGTTTCCGCCCGACGATCCCGCCAGTTGCATCACGCCGGGTGAGATTCTCCAAAAACACAAGACCGGCCTGGCCTATGCGCACCTGCTGGCGGGTTTTTCCGCGTACCCGATCCTGCGCGATGGCGCCGGTACCGTGCTCTCCATGCCACCGATCATCAACAGCGAGTCCACCCGCGTGACGCTGGACACCCGGCAGTTCTTCATCGACGTGACCGGGTTGTCGCGGCGAACCGTGGATCGCACGTTGGCGGTGGTCGTGACCAGTCTCAAGGAGATGATGCCCGATATCGAGATCGAACAGGTGCGTATCGACTCCCCCGATGGCCCCCACGTCACCCCCGACCTCGCGCCGACCAGCATGACGCTGCCTGTCGCTGAGGCATCCGACACCATCGGCGTGCGGCTCGACGCCGTTGCGTTACGCGATCTGCTCGAACGCATGGGCCACGGTGTGATGCTCGACCAGGATCAGCGGCTGGTCGTCAGCGTCGGCGCTTGGCGCAACGACGTCATGCACCCGATCGACCTGATCGAGGATGCCGCAATCGCCTACGGCTACGAGAAACTCACCCCGGAGATCGTGCCCACCTTCACGATCGGAACGCCACGAGCGATCGAGGAACACGCAGCGGTCGCCCGGCGGGTATTCACCGGGTTGGGGTTCCACCAGGTGATGACGCTGGTCTTGTCGAGTGAGCCGGCGGCGTTCGAGAAATGGCGGGTCGAGCCCGACCCGCGCGCGGTGAAGATCGCCAACCCGATCAGCACCGAGCAGACCATCGCCCGGGTCGGCCTGCTGCCCGGGCTGCTCGAAACGCTGGCGATCAACAAGCAGTACGACCTTCCGCAATACCTTTTCGAGATCGGCGACGTGTGTTTCTGCGACGAGGCCGCCGAGACCGGGGCTCGCGAAGAACGCTACGCCGCCGCCGCCATGATCGGCACACACGTCGGCTATGCGGACATTCGAGCGGTTGCCGACGCCTTCGCCCACGAAATGGGCGCGACGATCACGGTCGAGCCGTGCGAACACCCGAGTTTCATCCCCGGCCGGGTCGCGCGTCTGTGTGTCGGCGACGGGGGCGGCCCGATCGGCGTGATGGGAGAAGTACACCCCGCCGTGCTCGAGAACTACGGACTCAAGCACCCGGTCAGCGTGCTGGAGCTCAGTCTGGCCCGCCTGCTGGCAGGGGGCGGCGCGAGCTGAGCGGCGGGTCGGCCGTCACGCCGCGCTGCTTGCTCGCGGGCAAGGCTCGGCCGGCGCCCCCGGGGCACCGGCGCGGTGGTCATGTGTCGGCCCGCGGATCGGACGGGGCGAGGTGTCGGCCCACCGAGGCGAGCAACCCCGCGGCCATGCCCAGGAACAGAACTCCCGACCCGCCCGCGGAAACAAACGGCAGGGAAATACCTTTCGTGGGAACGGTGTTGGTGACGACGGCGATGTTGAACGCCGCCTGGAGGCAGACGGTCAGCGTGATTCCGGCGGCGAGCAGTTGGCCGAAACGGTCGGGGGCGCTGGTCGAAATCCGCCAGCCACGCCACAACAGCAGCAGAAACAACCCGATGATGACCAGCCCGCCGACGATGCCCAGTTCCTCGCATACGATGGCGAAGATGAAGTCATTATTGTCTTGCGGCAAGTAGCCGTACTTCTGCACGCCGTTGCCCAGCCCGCGGCCGAACCAGCCCCCGAAGCCGATTGCGATCAGGGCCTGCGTGACCTGATAGCCGGCACCGAGCGGATCGACATTGCCGGCGAGCCAGGACTGGATGCGTGGCAAGCGGTGGGGCTTGAGCAGCAACAGTCCGGTGCCACCGATCAGGCCGAGCAGCCCCGTCCCGATCAGGTGCAGCCAGCGGGCGCGGGCGATCAGGAGCATGGCCATCATCACGGTTCCCATCAGGGCGGCGGTACCGAAGTCTTCGATCCCCGTCAGGCCGATCAGCAGCCCGCCGGTGAGCAACGCCGGCAGGTAGCCTTGGCGAAACGAGCGCATCGGGCGTTGTGGTTGTCCCAGCAGCGCCGCCAGCCACACCACCAAGGCGACCTTGGCGAACTCGGCGGGCTGGAAGCTGAGCGCGAACGGGTGGCGCAGCACGAGGATGGCCCGGCGCGCGCCGAGCCGCGACTCGCCGACGCCGGGGATCAGCATCGCGACCAGCAGGACGAGGGCCAGCAGGTACAGCGTGCCGGCCCACCAGCCGTCGCCGGGACGTTGCCACGTCCACAGCCGGTAGTCGAGATGGGCGACCCACACCATCGCGCAAAAGCCGATCAACGCGAAGACGCACTGTCGCAACGGGGTACGCCACCAGTGCGACCAGGAGAACACCTCGCCGGTGAGCGTCACCGAAGCCGAGAACACCATCCCCGCGCCGAGCGTCATCAGCGCCCCGACCAGCAGGAGCACCAGGCCGTCGTAGCGGGGGGGGCCGAGTGTCGCCGGCGAAACGCGCGGGTCCGAGAGAGGGGCGGTCGAGCTCATCGGGTCACCTCAGCTTGATGGTCGCCAGCGCGAAGGTGGCGAACAACGCCGCCAGCAGCCAGAAACGCATGACGGTTTGCGTTTCGGTCCAGCCGCCCAGGTGAAAATGGTGGTGCAGTGGTGCGCAACGGAAGAACCGCCGCCCGGTACGCTTGTAGTGAAAAATCTGGATGAGGACGGACACCGCCTCGATCACGAACACGCCACCGACGATGAGCAGCATCAGCTCGAGGCGGGTCACGATCGCCACGTAGCCGATGAATCCCCCCAGCGGGAGCGAGCCCGTATCGCCCATGAAGACCTGGGCAGGATAGGCGTTGTACCAGAGGAACCCGAGGCAGGCCCCCAGCACCGCGCCGCACATCACCGCCAGCTCCCCCGCGCCGCGGATGTGGAAAAACAGGAGGTACTCCGCCACATCGGCGTTGCCGACGATGTACGCGAGCACCATGAACGCGAACGCCGTCAAGGCCAGACAGCCGCTGGCCAGCCCGTCCATGCCGTCGGTCAGGTTCACGGCGTTGGATGTGCCGGCGATCACGAGAATCGCAACGACGACGAACGCCGCGGTCGGCAGAACGATGCCGTGCTTGTAGAACGGGATGCTCAAGACGTTGTAGTACGGAGCATGGGGGGCGCTGACATCCAGCCAGCGGGCGCTGATGACGTTGCCTTCGCCGGCGCGGAGGATGAAAACCGCCAGCAGGGCGCCGAGGGCGACCTGAAAGACGAGTTTTTCCCACAGCTTGAGCCCGTCGCGGGTGCCGCTGCGCCGATTGGCGGTGAGCTTGAGGTAGTCGTCCACCCCCCCGAGCACACCCAGCCAGCACAAGCAGAACAGCCCCATGCGGACGTAGAAGTTGCCCAGGTCCGCCAGCAGTAGCGTGACGAGGACGACGGCGCCGACGATCATCACGCCCCCCATCGTGGGCGTGTTGCGCTTGCTGGTCGTGAGCTGGTTGAGCACGTCGTGGTCGAACTCGGGCTGGTCGCCGATGCCCGCGCGGATCAGTCGGCGGATCACCCGCGGCCCCGCCGCCCACACGACGACGAACGCCAGCAACACCGCCATCGTCGCGCGAAACAGCGGACTGTAGTAGGCGTACTGCTTGCCGTGCAGGAGCCAGTAGAAAAGGTGATAGAGCATCGTCTCAGGACACCGAGGCGGCGCCGCCGAACGCCGCACGCAGAGGCCGC
Source organism: Phycisphaerae bacterium (assembly GCA_026984555.1). Taxonomy (GTDB): domain Bacteria; phylum Planctomycetota; class Phycisphaerae; order UBA1845; family Fen-1342; genus JALSRY01. The sequence goes on along the minus strand of JALSRY010000771.1, from coordinate 2,081 downwards.
ATCACGCGGTCCAGCGCCACCGCCCGCGAAGCCTTCAGCCAGACCACGTCGCCGGGCTTCGCCAGCTCGCCCAACAACATCGCACAATCATCCACCGTTTCGCACACATGCACCCGGGGACCGAACAAGACCGCATCGCCCGACGCCGCACGCAGCCACCCGGCGACCCGCCCGACGAGCACCACCACGTCCACCCCGCTGCCCCGCAGACGCTCGCCGACGTCGCGGTGCAGCCTCGCCGAACGCGACCCCAGCTCGCACATCTCGCCGAAAACGAAAACCCGCCGGCCGTCCGCGGGCATCTGTTCGAGCGCGGCGATTGCGGCGAGTGTGCTGTCGGGGTTCGCGTTGTACGCATCGTTGACCAGCGTAACCCCGCCCGCCACGACCACTTCCGACCGCATCGGCGGCGGCGCGAATGTCGCCAGCCGCTCGGCGATTTCCTCGTGCTCGAGGCCCCAACGCCGGGCCACGGCGATTGCGCCGGCGGCGTTGACGGCGTTGTGTACCCCGGGCATCCGCAAGCGATAGGCGAACCGGCCGTTGATCGAAAAACACAGCCACGGCGATTCGTAGTGCGCTTCGGTTACGCGAAGGTCCGCGTTTTCTGTGCGGCCGAACGTCACGACGGTCATCGGCCGGTGGGGGAGGTAGTCGCGAATCGCCGGCCAGTCCGTGTTGACGGCGGCGAAGCCTCCCTCCGCGAGGTGTTCGAGCACCGAGCACTCTTCGAGCGCGACACCCTCCAGGTCGCGGAGCTTTTCCAGGTGTTCGTGGCCGATGTTGGTGATGACCGCCATCTTCGGCCGCGCCAACGCCGCCAGCGTAGCGATCTCGCCGGGCGCGTTCGTGCCGATCTCGACGACGAGGTAGTCGTCGCTCGCCTCCGCCGAAAGCAGGGTCAGCGGAACGCCGATGTCGTTGTTGTAACTCCTGGGCGAACAACGCCCCCGCAGCCGCGCGCCCAGAACATGGTCGATCATCGCCTTGGTGGTGGTCTTGCCGTTGCTGCCGACGACGGCGATTACGTCCGCGGAGAGTTGTTCGCGATGGTACCGGGCCAGGCGGCCCAGCGCCGCCAGCGGATCATCCACCTCGATCAGCACGCCCGCGACTTTCCGCGCCTCGGCCTTTCGCCGCAGGCCCGCGGCCCGCCCCGCCTGAATCACCGCGCCGATCGCCCCTCTTTCCAACGCATCGAGGACGTAGGCGTGCCCGTCGAACCGCGGCCCCCGCAACGCAAAGAACAGCGCCCCCGCCCGGATCGTCCGCGAGTCGGTCGAAACGCCGCGCACGCTCGCCGGCGGCGTCCCCTCCGCGACGCGCCCTTCCACGGCCTGGACGACTTCGTCGAGTATCAGTGGAATCACGACTTATCCTGCTTTCCCCGGTTGCCCGCGTGCCGCCAGAGCTTCGCGAGCCACCATGTCATCATCAAATGCGATTCGGCGCTCGCCGACGATCTGGCAGCGTTCGTGCCCCTTGCCCGCCAGCAGCACGACATCACCGGGGCGAGCCTCGCGCACCGCGAGGAAGATCGCCGCTCGCCGATCCGGCTCGACGATCGTCCGGCGGCGCTCGGCCGCGTCCAGCCCGGCGAGCATATCGTCGATGATCGCCCGCGGATCCTCGCCACGCGGGTTGTCGCTGGTGATGATGATAACGTCTGCGCAGTCGGCCGCGGCTTTGGCCATCCGCGGGCGTTTGGTTCGGTCGCGGTCGCCTCCGCAGCCGAAAACGATGATCAGCCGCCCCCGGGCCAGCCGGCGCAACGCGCCACCCACGTTGCGCAACGCGTCGTCCGTGTGGGCGTAGTCGATGAAGACTTCGAACCCGCCGCCGCTTGGCACCCGCTGGAGGCGCCCGCGCACGGCGGGTGGTGCCGCGAGCACGGCGACGATCTCCCGCGGCTCCACCCCCGCCGCCAGCGCCAGGCCCGCCGCCGCCAGCCCGTTGTATACGTTGTGCCGTCCGACCAAGGGTGTCTCGATGTCAAAGATGTGCCCGGCGATGCGCAACCGGTACCGCGTCGCGTCGATCGCCTCGCGCACCTCGGCCGCGGTCAGGTCGGCGGCCTGATC
>JALSRY010000770.1 GCA_026984555.1 Phycisphaerae bacterium | reverse complement strand
GGCGAATACGTGTTGTCGATCGAGAGCATGGGGACCGCGTGGCGGACGTGGGCGAAGCCTTCCAGCGGCTGCTCGCCGACCCGCTGCGTCGGCGAGTCGGGCACGACAAGCTCGGGATGCTCCGCTTCGAGCGCCCGCAGCTCCTCCATCAGCCGGTCATAATCGCGATCAGAAATCTCCGGCCGACCGAGCGTATAGTACAGGTGATCGTGACGGCGAATCTGGTCGCGAAGCTGCTCGATCCGCCGGGCTGCATCGCGTGTCGATTTCGTGGGCATGGCGCTTATCCTCCCGCAACTTCCAACGAGTGCGGCCACATCGACAGACAGAGGCGCACGGCCCGCGCGGTAGCGTCCGGCCACACGCCGCCGGCGAACGAACCGCCCGAGACGGCGGGCCGCGACCCGGACGACAAACGCGCCCGCCGGGGCGGCTTACCGCGCTTCCCAAGGCGTGTGTACCGATACTTTACGCCCGCGGACGCGCAGCGACAGGGGCCGGTTCAGCGGCAGCGGCACGATCGGCCACGTATGCCCCACCGTTTCGCTCACAACCACCGGCACACGTCTCCCCCGCGGCAAGTGGTAGCGTAACAGCTCGACCACCGCCGGGGCGCGGTTCTCACGCTTGTAGTGAAACGAACCGACGAGCACCCCCGCCACCCGCTCGAACCAGCCCGCGATCTTGAGCGTCGCGAGAAAACGATCGACGCGATACGGCGGCTCGAAGACATCTTCGAGCACGAGCCAGCGACCGTCGGGTCGCAGCCGCCGAGCGACGCCTCCCGTGAGAACACCGGCCAGTACGCTCAGGCACCCACCGATCAGGCGCACGTTCCCTGCCCGGAGGGTGCCGCTCACGAGCTGACCGCGGATCGGTCCCAGGGGCAGGTGTTCGGCATGTGCGGGGCGCTGTTCGGCGATGAAATCCGGCAGGTTCCGCCAGAACTCGGCAAAGGCCGCGCGGGCGGCGCGGCGCGGCTTGATTTTCCACGCGAGGTAATTCGGGCAAAGCCAATACACACCACGCCCGGCCCGATACGACGACACGATGTTGACCAGTCCGGTCATCTCGCTGAACCCCAGCGCCCACAGCGGACGGTGCCGCCGAACCAGCGCCGAGAAGTCGAGCTCGGGCAGCAGACGCGAGAAATACGCGCCCCCGCTGACGGCCACGATCGCCACCGTCGCCGGATCGTCCATCGCGTTCTGCAGGTCGCGTACGCGGGCGGCATCGTCACGCCGACCGCCGCGATCTTGATCTTCGGCGGCGTCGAACAGTCGTGGCGTCGCGGTGAGGCGGTGGGTTCGGGGCAGTTGCGCGCGAATGAATCGCAGGTAGGTCGCGGTATCGGGCATGCCCAAGCGTTTGATGTCGCGGGTCGCGGGGTTCGCGTGCGCGATCAGGTGAACGCGGGGGCGGGGCGTCTTGCGAGCCATGTTTTCGGTCCGTTCGCTCGGGGGTGATCCGGGTATAATCGCAGCGTATGTTACGGATTGGCGACCTCGAATTCGAGTTCCCCGTGATACAGGCGGCCTTGTCGGGCTACAGCGACGGGCCGATGCGCGCCATCGCCCGGCGCTTCGGCGCGCCCTACACCCTCCACGAGGTCGTGCTCGATCGGCTGGTCGTGGAGCCCGGTCGCTTGCGCCGCCGCATCCTCCGCGTCGCACCCGAGGATCATCCCATCGGCGGGCAGCTCATGGGCGCCGACCCGGAACAGCTTGCCGAGGCGGCGGCGGAGATGGCCGCGGCCGGGTTCGACGTGGTGGATATCAACTTCGGTTGTCCGGTCCGCAAGGTATTGGGGCGATGCCGGGGCGGGTACCTGCTTTCGCAGCCTGAGACCGCGATCGAGATCCTTCGCCGCGTGCGTGACGCGGTTCCCTCCCGCGTTCCGGTGACGCTGAAGATGCGCCGGGGGACGGACGCCTCGCCTCAGAGCCGGCACAATTTTTTCCGCATTCTCGACGCGGCGTTCGATACCGGTCTGGCGGCGGTCACGGTTCACGGCCGCACGGTGCAACAGCGCTACGTCGGTCCGGCCGACTGGTCCTTCCTCCGCGAGGTTCGCGCCCACGTCGGCGACCGCGTCCTCCTCGGCAGCGGCGACCTGTTCACCGCGCACGATATCGTCCGCATGTTGCGTGAGACCGGCGTGGACGGCGTGACCGTCGCCCGCGGGTGTATCGGCAATCCGTGGATTTTCCGCGAGGCGCGGGCGTTGCTGAGCGGCCGGCCGTTACCCGAGCCGCCAAGCGTGCCCGAGCAGGGTCGCGTGATTCGCGAACACTTCGAGCTGGCAGTCCGCGCGTACGGCGAGTCGCGTGCCGCCCGGATCATGCGCAAGTTCGGAATCAAATACAGCGAGCTGCACCCCGATGCCGGCGCGGTCCGCGACGCCTTCATCCGCACGCGCAACGTGGCCGACTGGCGCGCCGTGCTCGATCGCTGGTACGACCCCGGGCGGGCCTGGCCCCCGGGGCGGCGCAAGCAAGGACCGGGGGATCTCATCGCGGCGGGGGCGCGGGCGGAGGCGTGATGCGGTTCAGCCGGCGGCGCAGAGCCAGCAGTTGCCCCGGCGTCTCGAACACCGCGGGCAACACGCGCACGCGCGTTTCGGGGTGGTTGCACCAGCGAACGGGCACCTCGCGGACCCGATACCCGAGCCGATCGGCGAGCCCCAGCACCTCGCAATCGAACAGCCAACCGTCGAGCGCCGTCCGGGCAAGCAACGACCGCGCCGCCTCCCCCGTGAACAGCTTGAACCCGCACTGGGTATCGCGCAGGCCGCCAAGCAGTATCCGCCGGCGTAACGCCCGAAACGCCCACGCCGCCAAACGCCGGGCCAACGGTTGCGGCGGATCGAGCACCGCGCCGGGCAGGTCGCGCGAACCAATCACCACCGCACAGCCGCGCTCGATCCAACCATGCAGTCGATACACCTCTTCGATCGGCGTGGATAAGTCCGCGTCGCACATGAGTACCAGATCCCCCCGCGACGCCAACACCCCCCGTCGAACGGCGTACCCTTTGCCCCGGTTGACAGGATCCTCCAACACCCGCAATGCGAACGAGCCGGATTCGAACCGCCGGACGATATCCGGCGTCTCGTCGCCGCTGCCGTCGCTGACGACAATGACCTCGACCGACCACGGGCAGCGGGCAGCGAAGCGGCGCAGGCGTTCGAGCGTTTCACCGATCCGCCGGGCCTCGTTGTGCGCGGGGATTACGATCGAGAGCATGGGACGGGTGTCGGATTGCAGGCTCACCTCGGACACGGCCAACCCCGCAAAGCTCGGTCGCATGCGTCTTGCCGCTCCCGGCCGGCCGGGCCACGACCGACTCGTGTTCCGGCGGTCCGACGGGCGCAGCCGATGGCGGCGCGTTCCGTCTCATCCACGCAGGCCCGGGAGAAACCCGGCGACCAGGCGGCGGGCGCGACCTCAGGAACCGTGGCCCTCGCGCGCCAGGTTGCGGTTCCAGCCGGGGATCACGACGACGACATCCCGCGTGCCGTCGGGTACGCACTGGCACGCCAGACGCGACTGGTGCGTGACGCCATAGGCGGCGTCGAGCATATCTTCCTCGGCCTCGCCGGGCGAATTGCAGGACTCGATCCCCTCTTTGACGATCACGTGGCAGGTGCTGCACGCGCACACACCGCCGCAAGCGTGGTCGATTTCGATCCCGTTGCCCAAGGCGATATCGAGCAAGCTACCGGGCAAGCCGTGGTCGCCGAAAGGAATGCGTTCGGGCTCGACGCGGACATCGTGACGCTGGCCCTGCTCATCCACGAAGCTGACGGTGTAGGCCCGCGTCGGCGGGCGGATGTCGGGCTCGTCGATGTACGGGTTGCGTGAGGTCATGATGGGGCTCCGTGGTCAGGTCTTGACGTTGTCTCGGGGGGCGCGGGCGGTTGGGGCCTCGGCCTCGCCGCCGTCCTTGAGGGCTTCGCGAATACCCAGCTCGGCCAGATGCAGCGTGCCCTTGCCGAAGGCATCGAGCGCCCGGTGGAGCTGGTCGAGGTCGCGGGTTTCGGCAGCGAGCTTGCGCAGCGCGGCGATGTCGGCGCGAATCCGCGCCGCCTCGCCGGCATCCAGCAGGTGGCCGACCTTCGCGAGCATCTGTTCGGCCTTGTTCGTGTCGAACTCGACCTGATTCACCAGGTCGATGCGGCGATGTTCGTCGATGTCGTCGCGGGCGCGGGCGATGCTTTCACGTTCGATGCGCTCGACCTCTTCGCGGGTGAGTCCGTGGCTGGGAACGATCTGGATACCGGCCTGCCGCCCGCTGCGCAGCTCGCGGGCAGAGACGTTGAGGATGCCGTTGGCGTCGATCAGGAACTCGACCTCGACCTTGGGCATGCCGGCGGGCATGGGCGGGATGTCACGCAACTCGAACTCGCCCAAGCTGCGACAGTCGCGGGCCAGTTCGCGTTCGCCTTGGAGCACGTTCAGCTTGATCGCGGTCTGACCGTCCACGAACGTCGTGAACTGCTCGGTTGCCCGGCAGGGGATCGTCGTGTTCTTGAGGATCAGCTTGCTGACCGCCCCACCCATCGTTTCAATGCCCAGGCTCAGCGGCGTCACGTCGAGCAGGAGCATGTCCAGCGGGCTGCCGGCGAGCACCGACGCCTGCATCGCCGCCCCGATCGCAACGACTTCGTCCGGGTTCAGGGCCGTGTAGGGCGTGCGGCCGAAGGTCTCGCCCACCCGCCGGCGGACAAGGGGCATGCGCGTCGAGCCGCCCACCAGGATCACCTGGTCGATCCGGTCGATGGCCAGTCCCGCATCCTCCGCGGCGCTGCGGCACAGCGCAATGGTGCGGGCGACCAGCGGATCACAGAGTCTCTCGAACTCGTCGCGGCCGATCTGGCGGCGATAGAGCCGATCTTGTCCCAGGTCGAGCTCGATGCGGGCGGCGTCCTGTTCGCTGAGGCGAATCTTGACCGCCTCGGCCAGACCACGAAGGGCCTGCTTGGTCGTCGGCGACTCGATCGAAAGCCCGAATTGCTCGCGAACTTCGTGCTGGACCAGCTTGATGATTTCGCGGTCGAAGTCATCCCCGCCGAGCCGCGTATCCCCAGCCGTGGACAGCACCTGGAACACGCCGGACTCGATCCGCAGGATCGAGATGTCAAACGTGCCGCCGCCGAGGTCGTACACCGCGACGGTCTGGGTCGGGGCGGCATCGGCGCGGGTGCCGTCGCTGCCGCTGGTGGGGCACGGCGCGACTTGCAGCAGGCTGGTGCCGCGGGACTCCGGCGCGCAGGGGGATTGCTGCTGAAGCGCCTGGCGGATGCCGATGCCGTAAGCCAGTGCCGCTGCGGTGGGTTCGTTGATGATGCGAACCACGTCGAGGCCGGCGGCCCGGGCCGCGTCGCGGGTCGCCTGACGCTGCGAATCGTCGAAGTACGCGGGTACTGTGATGACAGCCCGACGGACCGCCCGGCCCAGATGCTCCTCGGCTCGACGTTTGAGCTCTTGGAGAATGATCGACGAGATTTCCTCCGGCGTGTAGCGCCGGCCGTCGATCTCGACCGGCACCGTGTGGCGCGGGCCGGGCATCACGCTGTAAGCCAGAAACGGAAGCTCGGCGCGCAGCTCGTCGATCCCCTTGCCGATCAGACGCTTGATCGAATAGACGGTCGTTTCGGGATGTTCGACGGCGTGGTTGCGGGCCGGCCAGCCGATGGTGAGCCGCGGACGCCCGCCGTCCGGGTCGGGCAGGACGCCGATGACCGACGGGAGCCGGGCCTCGCCGGTCTCGTCACGGATGACGTGCGGCCCCCGCTCGTCCACGTACGCGACGAGCGAAAACGTCGTGCCCAGGTCGATGCCGATGATGGTTTCGGAAGGGTTCATGGCTCTCGCAGCTCGTCCAGCATTCGGCGGACATAGCGGGTCGCGTTGAGGAACTGCCGCAAACGGCGGCGCGTTTCGGCATCTCCGGGCAAGGCGCGGGCGGCGTGGGCGACCTGCTCGCGAAGAGCGGCATCGCGCTGCTCGACCTGCTCGCGCATCTCGGCCAGACGCCCGGCATCGCCCGCGGCCCGGGCCTGCTCGATCTCCTCACGCAGCATGAGCGTCTCGGTGAGCACCTCCGGCGGTACGGCCTTGTCGTTGAGCGTCTCGTCGTGGCACAGCGACAGCAGGTATTCGGCCCGCAGCAGCGGGTCGAGCAGCACCCGGTAGGCCTCGTTCACCTTCGCGCTGATGCGCATGGCCAGATCCTGGCGACCGTCGGCTCCCACACGGTCGGGATGGATATCGCGTGAGACCTGGAAGTAACGCCGGCGGATCACCTCCGGGTCGATGTCGAAGCCTGGTGAAACGCCCAACAGCTCGAAGTAGTTGAGCCCGTCAGCCGGGTAGAGCCGGTGACAGCCGGCGCAATAGAGCGGGCTTTCCAGCGGCCGGTCGCACGCACGGCAGCGCGCCGGAGCCACGGGCGCGGGCTGATGCTCGGTGGATTCGGTCATATCGCGGCCTCCGGCCCGCCGGCACGCTGCGGCGTTCGCCACGTGCGTGGCGGCCGCGAGACGGACTTGCCGGCCGCGGTAGAGTCTAGGCGGAATAGCTCGACCCGCAACCGCACGTGTGCTTCGCGTTGGGGTTGTGGAACGTGAAACCCGCACCCATGAGCCCGTCCTTGTAGTCGATCGTCGTGCCGTCGAGATTCCCGACTACGTAACTCTT
>JALSRY010000769.1 GCA_026984555.1 Phycisphaerae bacterium | reverse complement strand
GGCGCCGCTGGGGCCTTCGAGGGCTTCGCGCTCAGTGGTGAACCGCCGGAAGGAGACTCCCCCCGCAACCTGGCGGTATCGCCCGATGGGCGGATCGCGGTGGTGTGCAACAACGTATCGCGCAACATCGAGATCGTGGACCTGACGACCGATACGATCCGCTCGTACATCGATGTGGGCGACCGGCCGCTCGACGCCGCGATCTCGCCGGACGGCGCCACCGCGGTCGTTTGCGCCACCGACGAAAACTACGTTCGCGTGATCGACCTGAACACCGATAGCGTGGTAGCGTCGTTGTACATCTACCGCCGGCCCTCGCGGGTGCGCATCTCGCCGGACGGGCAGTGGGCCTATGTGCTCAATGTCGCGGGTTCGGACATGATCAGCTTCATCCGCCTGGACGGTCCGGCCAGTAGCATCGTGAGCCAGCAAAGCGCTGGCCAGACCGGCTCGATCGGCTCGTTCATCAGCGGCATCGAGCTCAGCCACGACGGCGCCACGCTCGCCGTCTGCGACAGTTTCAACGACCGCCTGCGGCTCTACGACACCGCGACGCGGACGCAGGTGGCGTCGGTGCCGGTCGGCGATTTTCCGCTGACCGTCGCGTTTTCGCCGGACGACTCTTTCGCCTACGTCGCCAACGCGATCGGCGACAATGTCTCGGTCGTCAGCGTGGCGGGCTCGGGATCGGCGCTGGTCGGAAACTACGGATCGGTGGACTACCCGCAAACGGTGGATGTCGATCCGGCGGGGACGCATTTCTACGTGGGCAACGTCGGCAACAACGCGGGCATCCGTGTCTTCGACGCCGCCACGTACTCGGTCGTCAAGACGATCACCTTCGCCAGCGGCACGGTCACCAGCACGTTCCTTTCACCGACCGACGGCACACTCTATGTGGCGACCAGCGTCAGCGAGCTGAAACGCGTCGCGGCAGCCGGCGCCGCCTCACACGAAATCGACACCTGGCCCCTGACCGCAACACCCTGGCAACTCGGCTTCGCGAACGAGCCCGGCCTCGCGGTCGTCGCCGAGCCCAGCGCCGACGGGCTCGATATCGTCCAGTTCGGCTGCGCCGTCGATCTCAACGCCGACCGGACCACCGACCTGGCCGACCTGGCGATCCTGCTGGCTCACTACCCGACCACCAGCGGCGCCACCCATGCGGACGGCGATATCGACGACGATGGCGATGTAGATTTGGCGGACCTCGCGTTGCTGCTGGCAGCGTTCGGGCAAGACTGTCCGTAGCTTTCGCGCGCCCCGATCTGTGTCCGAAAAGACGCCAGCCGATCGAGGTGGCGATCACCCGGAACACCGGGCGCGGTTTTTCGCCTCGCCGGGATGCGCGTCTGCTACAATGAACCTGGAGGCATGCTTGGCACGGTATCGTTGGCCGACGGTGGAGATTCGTTGTCGATGTCCGAATCGGGAACCGAGACCGCGACGGCGACCGAACATCACGTACGCCACCTGCCGCCGTTCAAGGTCATCTTGCACAACGACGACGTCAACACGTTCGAGCACGTGATCGTGTCGATCCTCAAGCTCACGCCGCTGACGCCCGAACAGGCCATCGCCCGCACGGTCGAAGCACACGAAACCGGACAGGCGGTCCTGCTGATCACCAACCGCGAACGGGCCGAGCTCTACGTCGAGCAGTTCGCCTCGTGCAGCCTGACCGTCACCTGCGAGCCGGACGAATAGACGCCCCGGCCGCGCGGGGGGCGGGCCGGACGGCAATCATTTCCCCGACTGCGCCCGGCGAATCGCGCGCACGACCTTCGCGTAGGTTTCCCCCGCGCCGGCGACATGCTCCCACACCAGCGTCTGGGCGTCGTCGTCCGCGCCGGCGATATGAATCGACCCGACACGCAACAGCCGTTGGAGCACCCCCAGCTCCAGATTGGCCCGGCTCACCCGCGCCAGCATGCACTCGGTAACGCGGACGTTGACGACTCCGGCCAGGCGCATGACGCGCCGGTTGGTCAGGAGGTAGACCCGGCTGGCCCACTGGAGCGACGCCACCCCCAGCCGCAGGACGACCGCCAGAACGGCCAGCGGGATGATGTAGTCCGCCGCCGACCCGATTTGCTCGCGCAACACGGTGTCCCCGAGAACCGCCAGGATCGCAACGGTCGCCACGAAGCGGATCGACACGATCGGTACGAACCAGGGCGAGGGCTTGATCGAAAGCTCGACGATTTCGTTCTGGTCGAGCAGTTTCAACGGCGTGGCCACGGGCTCGTCGAGCGCGGCCGCCGGGCCGACATCGACGGGCACCGTCTCGAACCGCAGCTCGTCCCCGCTCATTGGATCAGCTCCGGCCGCAACACGCCAATATGCGGGTAATTGCGATAATGGTCGCCGAAATCGAGGCCGTAGCCCACGACGAACTCGTCCTCGATATCGAAACCGACGAAATCCGCCTGTACGTCGGACGGAGCTTTGTTCGGTTTGCGCAGCAACACGGCGATGCGAATGCTCGCGGGCTCGTGCGCGGCGAGCATCTCGCGCACTTTGCGCAGCGTCCGGCCGCTATCGAGGATGTCATCGACGATCAGCACGTCGCGGCCGCGGATGTCGCCGGTCAACTCGATGAGTGTCTGCGGCTCGCCGGCCTCGACGCTCCGGCCCGGATAGGTCGATACCTGTACCAGGGCGATCTTCATCTTCAGCGGAAGTTCGCGGATCAGGTCTGCCAGGAAAATGATCGACCCCGACAGGATCGGCACGATCGTCAGGGCGGGTTCGCGTCCGTCGTACATCGTCGCGATCCGCGCGCCGATCTGGCGCACCCGCTCGGCGATCTGGTCGTGGTGCAGCAGGATACGTTGGATGTCACGTTCCATGCACGTATTCCGCGGACCCCGGCCCGGACGCGGTCAGGCCGGCAGGTCGACCAGGCGGGAGGCATCCAGGCCGCTTGTATCGAACACACGCCGCAGATCCGTCGCGGACAGATCGCGCGCCAGCGCGTTCATGAACACCTCCACCACCTTGAGCCGCTCGCGGGCGATATGGCGACTGGTTTCCCAGCGCAGGCAATCGTTGACACGAGCTTCCCAATAATGATATTCGTTTTGTCGCGTCCAGTTGACGATGAGTTGCTGGATTGATCGACCTTCGGCCTGGAAGTTGCGAAACTGGCGGAGAATGTACGTGATCCCGATTTCGTCGAGGTTCTCCGCTTCGGCCAGCGCCCGCGCCTCGGGCAGGCGCGTGAAACGGTCGTTACACTCGCGGATGGCCGCCACCGCCCGCTGCACCACTTCCGCCGGCAAGAGGTCCGCCGCGTGCTCCTGGAGCAGGCCGGCACCGAATTCCCGCAAAATGTCGCTGGTGGGCCGACTCAGAATCCGCCAGCGATCCACGCTCCCGTCACGCACCTGAACCGCCCACCCCGCGTTGAGAAACAAACCCCCCGCCGCAATCGCCGCCAGATCCGGCGGGTCGTCCCCGATTTCCCGCGCCTCGGGCAGAAGCGCCAGCATTTGCGCCGTCGCCGCAATTCGCCGGGCCTGTTCCCACAACCACGTATCCTGCCCCCCGCCCTCGATATCGAGCACGAGCAAACGCTGTGCCGCGCGCACGAGCGGCTTGGGCAACGCGTCTGCGGACTCCCTCTCTTGCGGCATAGTCAACCCCACCCAACTGCCCAGCATCGTCCCGCGGATGATAGAACGAACTTCACACCCTCGTACCCGTGGTACCGTACCCAACGCCTCCGCCCGCCGCAAGCTCCGCCGCCATGTCCCCACACATGACGACACCCACGCACGGTCGGCGCAGCGGTATACCTCCCTCCCCGAGGCAACGCGAACACACAACCCGCCGAAGGCCGGATCAGTGTGTACGCACCATGTTGTGCCGTCCGACGTTGATCTCGATGTTGTCGTCCCAGCGCGGCAACGGTCGGATCACCAGCGGCGGTGTCCGGGCGATCCCGTCTCGGCTCGAAAACCGCCCGTAGATCACGATCGCGGACTCGGCCTTGCCGGGGTCGGGATGATGCACAGTGATCGTCGTCGTGCGCTCGTGGTCCTTGCGGTCCACGGCCGACAGCAGCGGCGGCCCCACGAGCGTATCGCGCTTGTCCCCCGCATTGCCGTAGCGCAGGGCGTATATGCACGATGCGGGAATGTCGCCAATCGCGTCATCGTCCTGGTCGCGCATGTGAAACCATTTGTCGGCTTTGAGCGTGCCGCGCACGATGCTCGGGTGGCGTTCGGCGGTCTCCTTGGTCAGGCAGACAAGATCGACATCGAGCGCCTCGGCGGTAACGTCGTCGCCCCAGGCGTTGATGACGTCATCGACGGTGAACGTGACCTTGTAGCTCTTGCCGCAGCCCACCAGCAACACGACCAGCAACAGCCCGACACACCCCGACTTGCTCCGGATTCCGGCTCGCATGGTTCAGCTCTCCTTCCAAGAGGCCCGATGTTCACGCGCAGCGCCGACAGACGATCGCCGCCGACGGTGCCAGTATGTTCGCCGGGCCGCCAAAATCAAGCCAAGCCTTGCGGGATGTCCTCGCGGAGGCTAATAGAGTTTTGGTTCATTCTGAAACTTCGGAGCGCAATAGCCATGTCCAGCCCACTGCAAAAAGCCCGCGGCGACCTGGTCCGCAAATGGGGAGAAATGGGCGGATACTGGGGCATCAACCGCACGATGGCGGAAATCCACGCCCTGCTGTTCGTCACCGGCGAACCGTTGTGCACCGACGATGTCATGGAACAACTCAAGATCTCACGCGGCAACGCCAGCATGAACCTCCGCGCCCTGGTCGACTGGGGACTCGTCGAACGCGTGCACAAGCTCGGCGACCGCAAGGAATACTTCCAGGCCGACACCGATGTCTGGCACATGTTCGAGACGATCATGCGCGAACGCCGACGACGCGAGGTCGAGCCGATCATCGACACCATCGACCAGTGTTTCCAACGGGTCCGCGGCGCTCACTACGCACCCGACGACCCTCAGGCCCGCGAAGCCGAAACCTTCCTCCAGAGACTCACCGACTTGCGGCGGTTCCTGGCCACCATGGGCGCCCTGTTCGAGCTCGTGCTCGAATTCGGCGACGAGGGCATCCGCAAGCTGCTGGGCAACACGATCCCCGACGAGCCGACCAGTCCGCCCCCACGCGACAAGGGCAGACGCCGAACCACTCGCAACAAGGGGAAAACCGATGACTGACGAGCAACTGGCCCACGCGCTGCGTGACGCAGCCCTGCTCGAAGGCGAGTTCACGCTCCGCTCCGGTCGCAAGAGCCGCTACTACCTCGACAAGTACCTTTTCGAGACCCGACCCGAGCTGCTGCGCGAATTGGCCCGACGGTTCGCCGAACGCGTCTCCGAACACGTCGATCGCCTCGCCGGTGCCGAACTGGGTGGCATCGCCCTCGCCGCCGCCGCCGCCCTCGAAACGAACAAACCCTTCGTGATCGTGCGAAACTCCAGGAAGGCCGGCTACGGCACCGGCAAGCTGATCGAGGGAACCCTCGACCCCGGTGACCGCGTTCTTCTGGTCGAAGATGTCGCGACTTCCGGCGGGCAGGCCATCGAGGCGATGAAAACGCTTGCGGATGCCGGCGCCGCCGTCGAGGGGGTGGTGGTGGTGATCGACCGCCAGGAAGGTGGACGCGAAAACGTGGAACAGGCCGGGTTCGCTTTCTCCGCCCTGTTCACGATTCGCGATCTCGGCATCACGCCCTGAAACCACCGCCACGCCGCGCCGGCCGCTCGCGCCGCGGCATGTCCAGCGCGACCGGCGCCCGGCCGGTCGAGCGCGTCCCGTGCGATTCGGCAGCTCCGGCGAACACCGCACGCCGGATTGCTCGTGCGTTTACCCGGCCAGAATCCGGCCGAAACGGAGCCGAAAACTGGTACAATCAGGAGAGTCGCGGCCAGGAGGGCGGCGACGGCTCGCGGCCTCGTGCCGCACACGCCAAACCGGATACCCACGGGCAAGGTGTGGGAGCACGCGCATGGATGGTACCCGCTTTACACTGGCAGTCGTTCTTTGGGCAGCTCTGCTGCTTGCGCGTTCGCCGCGCGCCACAGCACAGGATTACACACTTGACGGCATGGCGGCGGACGTCGATCCGCCGGGAGGAATCGTCGAGGCATCACATGCCGACGTGCCGCTTGTTTCCGGTCGCCGGCGGTTGTTTTTCGACGATTTTTCCGCCGCCCGGCTCGATCGTTCGAAATGGAGCGGCCAGCGAGGCGTTCGCGTCCTGCGCGATCTGCCGGCGCGCGCAGGCGACCCGACGGCGGCGCGGCTTGGAGCCGCCACACACGGGCATTTGCGGCCCGCGCTGCTCACCAGCGTGCCGATCGCGCTGGGCGGGGCGCGCAACGTGCATCTCGCGTATACGCTGATGCACCGCGGCGCGGATGCCGGCGAATCACTCGCGGTCGAAATACTCGACCCCGCGGGCCGCTGGCAATTGATCGAGCGCACCACGAGCGACGGACGCGACTCGGCCGCCTTCGCACGTCATCGAGTCCCCTTGCCGGCCCGATTGCTCCACAACAACCTGCGTATCCGCTTCCGGGCCGATGTCGACGACCCAGACGACACATGGCTCGTGGGCGCGGTGATGCTCCGCGGCGATCCCCCGGGCATCCCCCTGACCGTACGCTTGCGACCCGTCCGCGGCGAAACCGTAATCGTCATCGACCCGGACACCGGCCGGCGTTCCGATGCA
>JALSRY010000768.1 GCA_026984555.1 Phycisphaerae bacterium | reverse complement strand
GTCCGGCTCGGTCTCGAGCACTTGCCGGGTCCAGTACGCGGCACGCTCGGCGGCGGCGTTGAAGTTCGTCGGCTCGTAGAGCACGGCGTGGTCATGATTGCCCATGATGCACAGCCGGCACTTTTCACGTACCAGGTCCAGGCATTCCCGCGGGTTCGGCCCGTACCCGATCACGTCTCCCAGGCAGATGATTTCGTTGACGCCACGCTGCTCGATATCCGCCAGGACGGTCTCCAGCGCCGCGAGATTGCTGTGGATGTCACTGATGATCGCGAACATGATTCCGCGTTGGGCTAGTCCTTTCCGTCCAGCGGCGGCTGGGCCTCTTCGGGGATCAGCACCGGCCAGTTCTCCTCGATCCGATAACGCCGACCGCAGCCGGTGCACACGAGCTGGTCATCACGCTGGTCGAGCCGCTGCCGGCATTGGGGTAGCGGACAAACGAGAATATCCAGCAATTCCTCACGCAAGGGCGTCATGCAAGCGGTTCCCGCTCCTGAGGGCCGACAAGACCCCGTAGGATAAACGGACCACGCCTCATGTTCAATCGGCTATCGGCGGCGGTGACTTGTGCGACTTGGGGACGCGCGGTAAGCGGCGTGGCCCCGTATCAATCGCACGTGCGATCCACAAAGCTGCACGCCAGCCCGATCGCGCGGTCCAGCCGCCGCAGGTATTCGTCTCGGGGGATTTCGACCGCTCCGAAGCGTTGGAGGTGGGGAGTGGCCCACTGGGTATCGACGAGCGTGAATCCGCGTTGTTCGAGACGTCGCATCAGGGCGACGAGGGCGACCTTGGACGCATCGGTGACGCGGTGGAACATGGATTCGCCGAAAAACGCCCCGCCGATCGCGACGCCGTAGAGTCCGCCCGCGAGCCGGCCGTCTCGCCAGGTTTCGACGCTGTGGGCGAAGCCGAGGTGGTGGAGCTCGGTGTACACGCGCATGATTTCCGGCGAGATCCAGGTGCCCTCGTCACGATCGGCGCAAGCCTGGATGACGTCCTCGAAGGCGGTATCGACGCGGACCTCAAACACGCCACGGCGGAGGACGGGTTTGAGACCGTGGGGGATATGAAATCGGTCGAACTCGAAGACGCAGCGTGGATCGGGGCTGTACCAGCCGATTTCACCGTCCTCGTCGGCCATGGGGAAGAGCCCCATCTGGTAGCCGCAGAGCAGGAGTTCTGGTGTAAGCTCTTGTAGCATATTGTGTTATATGCGATCTCGTCCTGTGGCGGCGCCCCCGTTCCGGTTCAAGGATACGCGAGCGTGGCAACGCGAGTGCCGCCGCCGCGTGTCAGCCGCGTGGCAATCGTCCCGCGGACACTTTATGCTAGGCGCATGCACAGCGTCCAGCGTGAACAGCCCGAATCGTGCCCGCGGACTCCGCCGCGGGGGGAAGGCGACACCGTTGCGTCGGCGGGGGTTCCCGCTTCGTGGCAGGCGTGGTTCGATCGTCGGCGGCGCGCGATCGACGCGTCGGTTTCAAAACATTTGAATGTTCTGAAAGCCGGGCAAAATCCGCACAGTCGCCTGATCGAATCCGTAGAATACTCGTTGCAGCAAGGCGGCAAACGCCTGCGACCGATCCTCGTGATCGAAGCGTGTGCGATCTGTGGCGGGGAGGAGTCGGCGGCGATGCCCGCGGCGCTGGCGATCGAGTGCGTACACACGTTCTCGCTGATCCACGACGACCTGCCCGCGATGGACGACGATGACCTCCGCCGCGGACGACCGACGAACCATAAAGTCTTCGGCGAAGCGGTCGCGATTCTCGCGGGCGACTGGTTGGCGTGCCATGCGTTCGAACTTTTGGCCGGTGGCGACGTACAACCGGCGGTGGCTGCGGAAATGACGCGCGTATTGGCGGGCGCTACCGCCGATATGATCGTGGGTCAGGGAGCCGATATCGCGGGCGAGCAGCGGCCGACCGACGCGGACCTGGTTCGGTTCATCCACCGGCACAAGACCGCCCGGCTGATCGAGGCGGCTTGCGTGCTCGGGGCGGTGGCCGCGCAGGCAGGCACGGTCCGGCGCGAAGCGCTGGCCGGTTACGGGCGCCACCTGGGACTCGCGTTTCAGATCGCCGACGACTTGCTGGATGCCACGGGGGAGACGGACAAACTCGGCAAGCGCGCCGGCAAGGATGCCGGCGAGGCCAAGCAGACGTACCCGGCGGCGTGCGGCATCGAGCAAAGCCGCCGACAGGCCACCCGGGAAATCGAGGCGGCTTGTCAGGCCCTCGGCACGTTCGGCCCGGTGGCCGACAACCTGCGTCACCTGGCGCGGTTTGTGATCGAACGCGATCGTTGAGCGGCCTGAAGCGCTGATGCCCGGTCGACAGGGA
The DNA here is from genome assembly GCA_026984555.1 of Phycisphaerae bacterium. Taxonomy (GTDB): domain Bacteria; phylum Planctomycetota; class Phycisphaerae; order UBA1845; family Fen-1342; genus JALSRY01. The sequence goes on along the minus strand of JALSRY010000768.1, from coordinate 4,382 downwards.
GTGTGATGAGCGGAATACTCGACACCATCCAATCGCCCGCTGATCTGAAACAGCTTTCACTGGCCCAACTCCGTGCGCTCGCCGGCGAGATCCGCGAACGGATCATCGACGTCGTCGGTCGCAACGGTGGGCACCTCGCCAGCAACCTCGGGGTGACCGAGATCACCATCGCCCTCCATCGCGTGTTCGATTTCTCGACCGATCGGTTGCTCTGGGACGTGGGGCATCAGTGCTATGTCCACAAGCTGCTCACCGGCCGCAACGCGCGTTTTGACACGCTGCGTCAATCCGGCGGGCTCAGCGGCTTTCCCTCGACCCACGAAAGCCCGTATGACCTTTTCGACGTCGGACACGCCGGCACGTCGATCGCGACGGCCGTTGGCATGGCCCGCGCCGATGCGGCCCTGGGGCGGAACACGCGCGTCGTGGCGCTGGTGGGCGACGCGAGCATCGTCAACGGGGTGGCGTTCGAGGGGCTCAACCAGGCCGGCACGCTCGACCGGCAATTCCTCGTCGTACTCAACGACAACTCGATGGGGATCGCCAAGACCCAGGGGGGCCTCGCCGCGTACCTTTCGCGGCTGCGCGTCAGCGACCTCTACGAGGAAACCAAGCAGCGGATCAAGCAGCGATTGCCGCGCGTGCCGCTGGTGGGCAAGAGCGTCTACGGCGCGCTGGACAACCTCAAGGATCGCTTTCGGGCGTCGATCTCGCCGCACCAGATTTTCGACCAGCTCGGCTTGGTGTATGTCGGGCCGATCGACGGTCACGACTTGTCCCAGCTCATCGAGACGTTCGAGATGCTGCGCGACGTACACCACCCCGTGTTGCTGCACGTGAATACGGAAAAGGGCCGCGGCTGTGCGTGGGCGTCGAAAGATCCGTGCGCGTTTCACAGCCCCGGCAAGCTCCGCATCTCCGGTGACAGCGTCGAGGTCGTCAAGAGCGAACGCAAGAGCTGGACCGCCGCTTTGGCCGACGCGGTCATCGAGATCGCGACCGAGGACGAGCGCGTCTGCGCGCTGACGGCCGCGATGCCTGACGGTACCGGGCTGGCGAAAGTGCGCGACAAGTTGCCCGAGCGCGTGCTCGACTGCGGCATCGCCGAGAGTTGCACCGTGGACGTGGCCGCGGGCATGGCCCGGTCGGGGCTGCGCCCGCTCGTGTGCATCTATTCGACATTCCTCCAGCGGGCTTTCGACCAGGTGTTCCAGGAAGTCGTGCTCCAGAAGCTCCCCGTCGTGTTCTGTATCGACCGCGCGGGGCTGGTCGGGGGCGACGGTGCCGTGCATCACGGTTACCTCGACATCGCTTACCTCCGCGTGTTCCAGAACATGGTCGTCATGGCGCCGGCGGACGAGGCCGAGTTGCGCCAGGCCCTGCGGTTCGCGCTGACGCTCGAACAACCCAGCGCAATCCGCTACCCGCGTGATGGCGTGCCCGATCCGCTCGGCGACGCGCCGCCCTTCGAGCTGGGCAGGAGCAGGACGATGCTCGACGGTCCCGACGCGACCATCCTCGCCTATGGCGCGCAGGTGCAGTACGCGCTCGCCGCTGCCGACACGCTTGCCGGCGAAGACATTTTCGTTTCCGTTGTCAACGCTCGTTTTGCCAAACCGGTCGACGCGGACATGGTTACGACGGCGATTACCCGTGGCGGGCCGGTCCTCACCGTCGAGGATCACACGGTCGAGGGCGGGTTCGGTTCCGCCGTGCTCGAGACCGCCAATCGGCTCGGGTTGCCGACCGATGGGGTCATTCGCCTGGGTCATGCGGCGGACGTGTTCTACGCACAGGGCACGCGGGCGGGGCAGCTTCACGAAGCGGGCATCGACGCGCCCGGGATTGCCGGCGCGGTTCGCCGGGCGGTCCAGGCATCGCGTGGTGCCGCGATTCCGCGCGAACCCGCCGCCACACGCGCCGCGTCGCGCGTGCGCGATCGGCGCGGCCAGTAATACCAAGCGCGTGAAGGGGACAAGAAAGCGGCGTGGCCAGAGGAGCAGCCACGCCGCGCGGCGATTCCGGGTCAGGCTCGGGCCGCTTCGAGGTCTTCGAGGATCTCGTCGGGTTCCGGAAACGTCCCGGTTGCGTGTTTACTGTAAATCAATTTCCCGTCAACGGTTACGTCGAAGACACCCCCCGAGCCCCGGATCAGTTCCGGCTCGATGCCGAAGCGTTCTTTGATCGCAGCCGCCAAACTGGCGGCAGTGGGCAGGTAGTTTCAAACGCCGCAATACTTGATGCTCACTTTCATACGGTTCTCTCCTGCGAATCGGACCCTGGTACGAATCCTTTGACTCCCCGATGGTGTACTATCCTATGATGACCCGCGTGCGCCGGCAAATCGCCGGTGGTTTGGCACGCCCCGGCGTTCCGGGTAGAGTTACCTGACCGGACCATGACGAAGATGCCTACCGAGAACGAGACCATGCGCAGCAAAGCTTTTCTGACCGTTCTTCTGGCCGCAGTTCTGTTCGCTTCGCCGGCCACCGCGCAGCGGGTGGCGACGCTTGGCAAGCCGGTGCCCGACATGAAAGTCAAGCTGAAGGGCCCCGGCGGCGAGAAGGAATTTCACTACTTCGAGAAGCTGGGCGGCGCGGTGACCGTTTTCTACTTCTGGCGCCCGTCGAATCTGCTCTCCGTGGAGAAATACAAAGAGCTCCACAAACTCGCCAAGAGCTACGAGAAAAAGGGCGTGCATTTCGTCGCGGTGACGGCGGCGCAGGAAGAGGCCGTCAAGGAGTTCCAGAAAGACAACGACCTGCCCGAGTTTCGCGAAATGTGGTGGCAGGCCGAAAATCTCTACTACCTGCTCGGTGCGTTCTCCGAACCGTATGTGTCGATCGTCGGCCCGCGCGGCCGGCTCCTGTGGCGCGGCTATCCGGGAGGCGACCTCCCGCAGCGGCTCGATGACATCATCGAGCGCACACACCCGCCGCTCGGCGATACGGCGTGGCTCGAACATCGGCTGCGCATGGCCCGGCAATTGCTCGACCAGCACGAGTACGGCAAGGCCTACACCATCGCCTATGACATTTTCAAGATGACCGAGGACAAGCATCCGCTCGCCGGCAAGGCCGCCGCCCTGGTGTCCAAGTGCGAACGCGGGGCCGCGAAGTGGCTCAAGGAGGCGATCAAGGCCGAGCAGAACAAGGACTACGAGGAGGCCGCCCGGATCGTCGCCGAAATCGCCGTCCGCTTCCACGACCCCGAGAAGGATGAGAACAAGAAATCCTCGGGCGGGCAGCAGGACAACGAGGACAACATCAAACGCAAGGCCGAGCAGGAAATCGGCCGCATGAACGGCGACCGCAAGCTCAAGAAGCTGATCCGCGAGGCGCGTAAGAACGCTCAGGGCGAGCTGTTGCTCGATCGGGCGCAGCGGCTCGCCGAAGATGGCGACTATCTGGGTGCCAAGCGGATTTGTTTCGAGGTCATCAAGAAATATGGCAAAACCGACGCCGCCGAGGAGGCCAAGAACCGCCTGCGGCAGTTCAAGCACGACAAGGACATTCAGGCGAAGATTGCCGAGCAACGCCGGCAGGAGGAAGCGTGGCGGTTGCTGGATATTGCCGATCATTACGCGGCGTTGGACTTCGTCGGGGAAGCTCGTGACACGTACAAGCGGCTGGTGGCGGATTTCGCCGACACACTGCCCGCCAAGCGTGCCAAGGAGCGGCTCGCGAAATTGCCGGCGTCGAAATCGGCATCGGCCGAGGCTGCCAAGGCCGACCACAAGCCCTGAGGTTGCTCGGGGGGCGACCGCCGGCGTTTGGGCGGCACCGTCGTCGGTGGGTTGAGGGTCTGGTGCAACGGGGGGACGACTCACCAGGTTGCTGCCGGGTGGATTCTGCGGGTATTGTGCCGCTGTGGTCCGTGCGCGTCCGGGCGGCGGGGTCGGATCATCCTGGCGCCGCGCCGGCGAGCGGCGTCCTCGCCCGCGGGGCCGCGCTCGGCTACACTTCCCGCTTCGGGCTTGATTCACACGTACATCGACATAAGGAAACACCGTGGCGGAGAAGGTGAAAACGCGGATCGAACGGGATTCGATGGGAGAGATGGAAGTGCCGGCGGAAGCGCTCTACGGGGCGTCCACGCAGCGGGCCGTGTTGAATTTCCCCATCAGTGGCTATCGTTTTGGACGGCAGTTCATCCGGGCGCTGGGGCTCGTGAAGCTGGCGGCGGCCGAGGCCAACCGGAAGCTCGGCAAGCTGGACGCGAAGATCGCCGGAGCGATTCAGAAAGCCGCCCGCGAGGTCATCGCCGGCAAGCTCGACACGCATTTCCCGGTCGATATCTTCCAGACCGGCTCGGGCACTTCGACCAACATGAACGCCAACGAGGTGATCGCCAACCGGGCGACGCAGTTGCTCGGCGGCGAG
>JALSRY010000767.1 GCA_026984555.1 Phycisphaerae bacterium | reverse complement strand
GTTCGCCGAGGCCGCCCCGGCCCACAACCCGCACTATGTGGCGGCCATGAGGGCCTTGGCCCGGCAGATGCCTGACGTAGCGCAGGTGGCCGCTTTCGAAACGGGGTTTCACCTGACGATTCCCGAAGCGCGCACCACCTACGCCATTCCGCACGAATGGACGCAACGCTGGGGCGTTCGCCGGTACGGTTTTCACGGCGCTTCGCATCGGTACGTCGCAACCCGCGTGGCTGCGCTGCATCGCCGCGACGATCTGCGTCTGATTTCGTGTCACCTCGGCGGCAGCAGTTCGATTTGCGCGATTGCCGATGGTCGCAGCGTCGCCAACAGTTTTGGCATGACGCCACAATCCGGCATTCCGCAGAACAACCGCGTCGGCGACTTCGACGCTTACGCGCTCTACCTTCTGCGCGCACGCACGGGCAAGAGTTTCGAAACGCTCCTGGAGATGATGGCCACCGGAGGCGGCCTGCTCGGTATCAGCGGCCGTAGCAACGACATGCGCGAGATCCTCGCGGCGGCGGACGCGGGCGACGCTCGGGCACGCCTTGCGCTCGATACCTTCGTCGAGGGCGTTCGGCATTATGTCGGTGCCTATTTCGTCGCCCTCGGCGGACTCGATGTGCTGACTTTCACCGGCGGTATCGGCCAGCGCTGCGCGGAGGTACGCGAGCTGATCTGCGCGGGGCTCGATTGCGTCGGCGTGCGGCTGGACCCGGAGCGAAACGCCCATCCCGCCGGCGACGTTTCCGTCCTCTCCCCCGACGGGACGCGCGTGGTCGTCTACACGTTGGCCACCAACGAAGAACTGATCGTCGCCCGACAGGTCGTCGAGGTGCTGAGCGGCGGGGCATGAACACGACGTAATGCACGCGCGGATGCTGCGAGGTGCGGATCCCCCCGCCGGCTCGTGGCAGAGCATCGGCGGCACCGCCTACCACTCCGCGAACACGCGGTCGAGCGTGGTATGGAGCGCCGCCGCCAGGCGCGCCAACGTCCACGTCGAAGTGGCGGTCTTGCCGCATTCGATCTGCGAAAGCTGGGCCGAGGTGATGCCGGCGTGTTCGGCGACCTGTTGCTGCGTGAGGGGGATGGCGCGGCGAAGCTCACGCAGCCGGGCGCCCAGCCGCCGGTTGAAGTCCCTTTCGGCCAGTGGTGCCATGCCCATTTCCGCCAGATGACGTTCGACGACGCGAAAAAGCATGTCCCGTTCGACCGGCTTTTCGAGCAGGTCACGCGCGCCGGCGCGGATCGCCCGGCGGACCTGCTCGGGTTGGGGAAACGCACTCATCGCGATGGGGCGTGTGCGCGGCGACACGTCGCGCAAATGCGCGATGACGGTGACGCCGTCGATGTCCGGCAGGATCAGATCGACCAGGGCCAGCTCGCAGGGTCGGTTTGCGGCGTTGTGGAGACCGTCGCGGTAGTTCGTAAACGTTGCGGTTTCGTAGCCGCTTCCGACGAGCCAGTCGGCCAATCGGCGACACACCGACGGATCATCGTCGATGACGAGCACGCGAACGGGAATGCGGTTCTTGCCGGGCGGGTCCATGACGCGGGCCTTATGCGGGTTCGGCGGGGTTGCTACTGCGCGGGCGCGGGAGACCCGAGGAATCGGCGCAAGACGGCCAGACGCATCCGCCGCAACCGTTGTCGCTGGGGCGTCACGGCCGGTTCGCCGTCGCGCCCGCGGTCATCGGCCGCCGCGTGAAGCGACGCATACGAGAAGAGGGCGAACTCGCCGCCCGAATCGAGGCAGCGCTGGAGCTGGAGTCCCATTTGCTCGGGAGTCTTGTGTTTGTAGATGCCCAAGCCGGGGATGATGCGAGCTTGAGGGGCGACGGCTCGGTACTCGGCCAGTTCGGCCTCGAACGTCGCGAGCTTGGAGGTGTACATCATCGGGATGGCGGCATCGAGCAAGCCCGCCCGGAGCCAGCCCCCCGCGTCCTGGAAATAGCTGTTGAATCCGCGTTTCGGGCTGGGCCACGTAGCGGCGGTGAGCGTCGCCGCCGGCCGTACCTGGGCGATACGCTGGCGGATGTCGGCCACGAGCTGTGTGAGCTGGGCCGCCCGCCAGCGGTCCCACGAAGCCACATCGTCATCGGGATGCTTGCCCGTCGCCGCGCGGTAGAGCGCGAGCGTACGCGGATCACGCGGGTAACGCTGTCGCGCGTGGGGCGTGGTGTCCCACGCATAGCGGATGTAATCGAGGTGGATGCCGTCCACGTCGTAGTTGGCGGCAATCTCCCCGATCACGTCGGTAATGTGGCGGCGAACCTCGGGCAGGCACGGGTTGAGAATCACGTAGAACTTGCCCAGCGGTTGGCGCCGGCCGTCGGCGTCCCGCAGGAACCACTCGGGGTGCGTGTACCAGAGTTGGTTGCGGATCGACGGCGGCTCAGGGCCTCGCCAACCGGGCATGACGTTGACCCACGCCTCGATGCGCAACCCGCGCCGGTGGGCCTCCTCGATGGCGATCTGAAACGGGTCGTAGCCGGGGTCGCGATGGTCATATTCTTTCGACCACGGCTCGATCCGCGACGGGTACGCCACGGTTCCATTGCCACGCACTTGCCACAACACGGTGTTGAGCCCGTCGTCGGCGACGTTCCGCATGATCGTGCGAATGTCGTCCGGGTAGCGGTAGTGGAAGCGGGCGACCCACACGGCGCGTGTACGTTCGGGCAGCGGAAGGGGACGCATACGCTGCACCGCGGGCCGGGTGGCGGCCTGCCGCCCGCCGGTATGGCAGCCGCCGATGGTGGCGAGCGCGAGCGCAACGAGGGCCGCGCTTGCGGTCCGTCGCGTGCGTCCGCCGGTGGGGCGTTGAACTCGGGCTGATTTTTTCACCGGGTGTTGGTCGTAGGACATGAGAGGTTTCCTGCGAGAGTGTTCTGGTCGGGTTCAGCTCGCTGGTGCCGGGTTGTTCGCCGGCACGCGAGCCTCCAGCGGGGCCCACTCGCCGCGCCCGGATGGCACGTCCGCCAGGACTGCCGGGTACCGGGATCGCAGGGGGCTCGCGGGCGCATCGTTTCCGGCTGGACTACTCCCCGGGCACGGTGGAAAACGGTTCGCGTCCCTTGCCCGCGTTCCAGGTGTGCTGCTGGAGCGATTGTACGATCTGCTCGGCCAAGGCGACGGCGGCGACACCGTCCTCGGCGCTTACCGGCGGTCGCGAGCGGCTGCGAACACACCCGACGAAGGTTTCCAACTCGTCGCGCAGGGCGTCGCGGTCGTCGATCATCAGCGGCTCGACGGTAATCATCTTGCCGAAATCCAGACCGGCCATCTGGGAGAGGTCTTCGACATCGTGCTCGCGGGCCAGCTTGAGCACGTCGAGGTTCTTGTCGAGCGTGATCGCGATGCCCACCTTCTTGTGGTAATCGAGCGACACATACGCGTGTTCGCAGAACACACGCAGCTTTCGCTCGGTCTTGAGCGCCAGCCGCGACGCCGTGAGGTTCGCCACCGCGCCGGCGTCGAACGTCACGCGGGCGTTGGCGATGTCTTCGTGTTTGCTGAGGATGCTCACACCGACCGCATCCACACGGGCCACTTTCTCTCCGACCATGTGCAGCAGGATGTCGATGTCGTGGATCATCATGTCGAACACGACGCCGACATCGGCCGATCGGAACGTGAACGGGCTGATCCGGTGCGTCTCGACGAACTTGGGCCGCAACCCGAGCCGGTCCACCGCCCGCACGACCGGGTTGAACCGCTCGGTGTGGCCGACCTGCACGATCACGTCGTGACGCCTGGCGAGATCCGCGATTTGCCGCGCTTCGGCGAGCGTGGGCGCCAACGGCTTTTCGATCAGCAGTGCAATACCCCGTTCGATCAGCGGTGCGGCGACGGCCAGGTGGTGTACCGTCGGCACGGCGACCGTTGCGGCCACGATGTCGCCCAGATCAGGGGTGAGCGTAGCCGCCCAGCGCGCGCCGACGGGCTCGGCCGCGGCGCGGGCCCGCTCCACGTTGCTATCGACGACGGCGACCAGACGCGCGTCGTCCATCTCGGCGTACTTGCGAACGTGGTGACGGCCCATGTGGCCGGCGCCGATGACGGCGACGGGAAGGGGGGTGCTCATACGGTGTGCTCCGTGGTGGCGCCGCCATAAAACGATTGGCGGTCCTGGTCGCTGTCGCTGCGGAAATGTTCCCGGACGCGCCCGTACACGCCGATATCGAGCTTTCGCCGGAGGAACTCGACGAGGTAGCGCACGTGCTCATCGCGGATCATGCCGTTGTGTTCGATTTCGCGCAGGGCTTCGAGCGTGCGACCGGGCGCGCGGTTTCCCCGCCGGGCGAACAGCAAGCGGAACGCGCGTTTGACGGCGGCGATGGATTCGTCGTCGATATGCCAGCGTTGCATGCCGGTGACGTTGACGGCGCGAACTTCCTGGTCGTAACCCTGCACCTTCATGTAGGGGGGCACGTCGTGGGTGACGCGGGTGGCTCCGCCGATATAGGCGTAGCGACCGACGGTGACGAAGTGGTGCATCGCCGAGGCGCCGCCGACGGTCACGCGATCTTCGAGGCGGATATGCCCGGCGAGCTGGACCTGGTTGGCGAGGATGACGTTGTCGCCGACCTGGCAGTCGTGGGCGACATGGACGCCGACCATCAACAGGTTGTGGTTGCCGATGCGCGTGCAGCCGCCGCTCTGCCGATCGACTTCGGTACCGCGATGGACGGTGACGTTTTCGCGGAACACGTTGTGGTCGCCGACGAGCAGTTGGGTGGGTTCGCCCTTGTACTTGAGATCCTGCGGCGCGGCGCCGAGCGTGGCGTGCGGGAAGATCTCATTGTGGCACCCCAGCCGCATCGGTCCCATGAGTGTGGCGTGCGGGTGCAAGACGCAGCCGTCCCCGATCTGCACGCCAGCGCCCACGAAGCAAAACGGTCCGATGCGGACATCGTGACCGATTTCGGCTCGCGAATCGACGACGGCTGTTGGATGAATCTCGCTCATAGACCTGCTCAGTTCGGTTCGGCGTCCACCAGCATGAAACGGATTTCAGCCTCGGCGGCGAGATCGCCGTGAACCCGCGCCTGGCAGTACACCTCTCCAGTTCGTGACTTCACCCGCCGCGCCTGGGCCTCCATGACAAGCTGGTCGCCGGGGGTGACCGGCCGGCGGAACTTGACGCGGTCGAGGCTCAGCAATACGGCCACCTTACCCGTATGTTCGAGCTTCCGCGACAACAGAATCCCGCCGAGTTGCGCCATCGCTTCGATAATCAGGACGCCGGGCATGATCGGCTGGCGGGGATAGTGGCCGACGAAGAACGGTTCGTTGATCGTCACGTTCTTGATTCCGATCGCCCGGCGGTCGCCTTCGACCTCGATCACGCGGTCGACGAGGAGCATGGGGTAGCGGTGGGGCAGCGTGCGTTGGACCTGCTGGATGTCGAGCTTGGGGACGCCGCTGAGCAGGGCCTGGAGGTGGGCGGCCGAGTGCTGCTCGCCGAGCTTGCGCACGAGCTCGTGATTGAGGTTGTGACCACTCTTGCGGGCATAGATTCGCCCGCAGACCGGGCTGCCCAGCAACATCAAGTCGCCGATCAGGTCGAGAATCTTGTGCCGCACGCACTCATCGGGAAAGCGATACGCATTCTCGATCGGGCCTTGCTCGCCGATGACGAGGATGTCCTGGTAGGTCAGGTGTGTTCCCAGACCAGCCGCCCGCAGTTGCTCGGCCTCGCGATCGGTGACGAACGTGCGGGCGGGCGCGATCTCGCGCGTGAACGAATCGCCCTCGAGCGTGAAGCGGTGGATCTGGCGGCCGACGGCGGTGTCGGCGCCGTAATCCAGCTCGTAGATGATGTCGAGCCGGTCAGGCTCTCCCGGCCAGGCGACCAGTTCGGCATCGCCGTCACTGACGCGGATCGGTTCGACGATTTGCACGACCTCCCGTTCGCCGGCCAGCGGCTCGATGCCGGCTTCGCGCAGCACCTCGACGAATGGCAGGGCGCTGCCGTCCGCCGCGGGAACTTCGGCTCCGTCGAGCTCGATGTCGAGGTTGTCGATGCCGAGTCCGCGCACGGCGGCGAGGCAGTGTTCGACCGTTTCGATCGCGACCGTGCCGTTGCGCAGGGCGGTTCGCCGGGCGCGTTTGCTGAGGTTGTCGATGCGGGCGGCGATGCGGATGGGCGGGTTCTGGTCGGCGCGCACAAATGTCACGCCGCTGCCGGCCGGCGCGGGTTTGAAACGGACCGTGGCGGGCAGCCCGGTGAACAGGCCGCGTCCGCTGAGTTCAGCTTCGGTCTTTATGGTCTGCTGCTGACTCAAGTTCCTCAACCCGCCTGACGAGATCCTTGAACTGCTTCATCATCTCCGGAAGCCGTCGCAGGGCGATCTGGCTCCGCCGGTAGGCATAGTCGTCGGTCGCGGGCGTGCCGCGGTAGACGGTGCCGGGGGGCACATCGTGCGTGACGCCCGACTGGGCGGCGACCGTGACGCCGGCGCCGACGCGCAGGTGGTCGATCAGGCCGACCTGTCCCGCGAGCACGACGTGGTGCTCGAGCGTGGTGGAGCCGGAAATCCCGCACTGCGCGACGATGATACAGTCCTCACCGATGTCGCAATTGTGTGCGATCTGCACGAGGTTATCAATCTTGGTTCCGCGGCCGATGCGGGTCACGCCGCTGCGGGCGCGGTCGATGCAGCAATTCGCCCCGATCTCGACGTCGTCCTCGATCGCCACGCCCCCGATGTGGGGTATCTTGACGTGTCGCCCTCGCCGCGTGTGATAGCCGAACCCGTCGG
>JALSRY010000766.1 GCA_026984555.1 Phycisphaerae bacterium | reverse complement strand
CTGTACCTGTGGTTGCTGCGGTACGGGCGCTACGTCGAGCTGCGCAACCCGGACACCCAACGCACCGTGCGGCTCGATCACCACACCATCCGCCCGGTCGGCTTTGCCGATGACCAGGCCATCTTGCCCTATCCCGCGCACTCGTTCGCGGGCTATCGGCTGCTCCAGGAATACTTCACCTGCCCGGCGAAGTTCTACTTCCTCGACTTCACCGGCCTCGATCGGCTCGCCCCGCTCGAGGTGACCGACCGCTTCGAGATCATCGTGCCGTTTTCACGCAAGCCCGAAGACACGCTGCGTGTCGACCGCGACGCGGTGCGGCTGTTCTGCACGCCGATCGTCAACCTGTTCAAGCACGACGCCGACGGCCTCCGCGTCGATCACACGCGGACCGAATACCGCATTCGGCCGGCAACCTCCGGGGCTCCGCCCGAGCACTACGAGATCTATTCGGTCGATCGCGTGATCGGGCTGGTGCAGGGCGAATCCCGCCGGCGGGAGTACCCCCCTCTGGTCGCGTTCCAGCACGTCGGACAAAGCGGCGGCGAAGCGGTCTACTACCAGACCCGGCTCTACGACGCGGTGGTCGGCGAAGGAACCGATACGTACATCTCGTTCGTCAGCGTCGACCAGGAACACGTCGTCCCGCCAACCGAGACGATCTCGATCGACCTGACCGTATCGAACCGCAACCTGGCATCGCGGCTGAAGGTGGGGGACGTGAGCGTGCCGACGGCCGGTTCGCCCGAGTTCGCCCGGTTTCGCAACATCACGCCCGTGAGCCGTTCGCTGCGCCCCCCGCTGGGCAAGGGGCTGCACTGGCGGCTGATTTCGCACCTGTCGCTCAACTACCTGTCATTGCTGAGCGTCGAGGCGCTGCGTGGCATCCTCGAGCTGTACAACTACCAGGCGCTCTACGACCGCCAGGCGGCCCGCGAAAACATCCTGCGACTCGAAGGGCTGGTCTCGCTCCAGGCACGCCCGGTCGAGCGGCTCGTCGGCGGCGCGCCGGTTCGCGGAACAAGCATCACGCTGGAGATGAACGAGGACAACTTCGCCGGCGAGGGCGACATGTACGTCTTCGCCACCGTGCTCAACGAGTTCTTCGCGCTATACGCGTCGATCAACGCGCTGACCGAGCTGACCGTGCGCGGCACGAAGTTCGGGGAGCTGTACCAATGGGAGCCACGCCTGGGACAACAGGCGATTCTCTGACCATGTCCGCCGAACCCGACCACGACTGGACCGAACGTAACCCGTTGGCGCGGCTGGCGCTGCAACGGGGACGGACGTTCGAGCTCATGCAGCTCCTGCATCTGGTCGAGCTGACCACCCGCGCCACCGCCGCGATCGGAACGCAGGGGCCGGTGACGCGCGAGCCGGTGCGCTTGCGGCCCTCGCTGAGCCTGGGTTTTCCGCCGGGCGATATCGCGGAATGCACGTGGATCGACACCCCCGACGGGGGCGGGCGACTGCGGATCACGGCGACGTTCCTGGGGCTGTACGGAAGCGATTCGCCGTTGCCGACCCACTTCACCGAACAGTTGCTCGACGAGCAGGAAGCCGACGAGCGGGTTCGCGAGTTCATCGACCTGTTCCACCACCGGATCTACTCGCTGCTGTACCGCGTTTGGCGCAAGTACCGTTACTACGCGACGTTTCGCAGCGACGGCCGCGACCCGATCTCGCAGGTGGTGCGCGGCCTGCTGGGGCTCGCGACCGACCACCTCGATGAAAACCTGCGCGTCAGCCCGCTGAAGCTGTTTCGCTATGTCGGGCTGCTGTCGCAGCGGCCGCGTTCGGCCGCCGGGCTGCGCGGACAGCTCGCCGACCTCTTCGCCGGCGTCGCGTTCCGAATCGAGCAGTGCGTCGATCGCTGGGTGTGGATCCAACCATCGGATCGCAACGCGCTCGGGCTCGCCAAGTGCACCCTGGGGCGCGATTGTCTCGTCGGTGAGCGCATGGTCGACCGCAGCGGCAAGTTTCGCATCTGTATCGGACCGGTCGGCTTCGACGACTACGTGCGCTTCCTGCCCGACGGCTCGGCCACACGCGAGCTGACACAGATCGTGCGTTTCTACTGCGACGATCCATTATTGTTCGATATCCGGGTGACGCTCCGCGGCGACGAAGTCCCCGATACGCCGCTGGGCGGCGAGGCACCGCTCGGCCGGCTGGCCTGTACGTCGTGGGTCAAGTCGCGACCATGCGAAGACAAGTCGGTCGTGTTCAACATTGCCGGCCAGACGAGCCCCGACACCAGACCGCAAGCGGACCCCGGGCAGGCGGCCTCCGCCTCCCCGCGCCCGTGACCGCGATGCGCAACCGACGTTCGGCCGGCCCGAGGCGGGCGGCCACCAACAGCAGGGCAACCTGGGCCGCCCCCGAGCTGTGAAATCCACGAGAGCGGCCTCCAGCGACGAGGCACAACGAACACGCGGGCCAATCCCGCACAACGCACCGGCTCCTGTCCGGTCACAACGAAACGCCGGGAGATCACACCATGTCAAGTGTCGATATGAAAGCGTTGCGACGCCAACTGAACAACTGCTGCGTGCGGGCGCTCGAAACCGCCGCCGGCACGTGCATCAACCGCACCCATTACGAGATCACCATCGAGCACATGCTCGCCCCGCTGCTCGACACCGCGGACTGCGACCTGGCGTGCGTATTCGCCCACTTCGGCGTCGATTCCGCCAAAGTCCGCCAGGCCATCAACCGCTGCCTTGACGAGCTCAAAGTCGGCAACAGCGGCCGACCGCAGTTCTCCCCGTTTCTGGCGGACTGGCTCGCCGATGGCTGGCAGGTGTCCTCGCTCGAATTGGCGTTGCCGAAGATTCGCAGCGGCGCGCTGCTGCTGGCGCTCTTGCGCAACCCGACGCGCGCCTTCTTCACCGACTACACCGACGAACTCGACAAGATCAACGCCGGCCAGCTCAAGACCCGGTTCGCGCAGATCACCGCCAACTCGAGCGAGCAAGAGACCGGCCCCGCGGCCGAAGCGCCGGCCACCGCGACCACCGCGGCCGGTCCCGGCGAAGCACTCGCGCAGTTCACCTACGACCTCACCGCCCGCGCCCGCGAGGGCCGCGTGGACCCGGTCATCGGCCGCGAACGCGAAATCCGCCAGTGCGTGGATATCCTCATGCGCCGGTTCCAGAACAACCCGCTGATCGTCGGCGAACCCGGCACCGGCAAGACCGCGATCGTCGAAGGGCTCGCCCTGCGCATCGCGTCGGGCGACGTGCCCCCCTTCCTCGCCAACATCACGCTCCTGAGCCTCGATGTCGGACTGCTCAACGCCGGCGCATCCGTCAAGGGCGAGTTCGAACGCCGACTCAAGGCCGTAATCCAGGAAGTCGGTGCCGCCAACGCGGCCGGCAAACCCATCATCCTGTTCATCGACGAAGCCCATACGCTCATCGGCGGCGGCGGGGGGGGCAGCGACGCCGCCCAGTTGCTCAAACCCGCGCTGGCCCGTGGCGAGCTGCGCACCATCGCCGCCACCACGTTCGCCGAGTACAAGAAGTACATCGAAAAAGACGCTCCCTTCGCCCAACGCTTCGGCCTCGTCAAACTCGACGAGCCTTCCGTCGAGGTCTGCACCGACATGCTCCGCGGCACCAAGGACAAGTTCGAAAAGTTCCACAAGGTGCACATCCTCGACGACGCCGTCCGCTCCGCCGTCTCCATGTCCAACCAGTACCTCTCCGAACAACAGTTGCCACGCAAGGCCGTCTCGTTGCTCGACACGGCGTGCGCCCGCGTGGCGGTGGGACTCAGCTCGACCCCCGGCCCGCTCGAGGACATCCGCCGGCGGATCATCCGGCTGGACGTCGCGATTGGAGCCATCGAACGCGACGCCGAGGCCGGCAACCCGCACGACCCCGACGAGTTGGCGGCGTTGCGTCAACAGCGCACCGAGCAGCAGGAAGCGTTTGCCAGCCTGGAAGCACGCTGGAACGAGGAAAAGCAACTCGCGCAGCGCGTCGTCACGTTGCGCGACGAGCTGGAAACCGCCCGTTCTGCGCAAGCCGCGCCGGCCAGCGGGCAAGCGGAACACCAACCCCCCACCCCACCCGAACAGCCCGACGAGCCGGATGACGCAGACGCCCCCGCTCCCATGGAAAAGAAGACCGACGCCGCCGCGGACACCCCCGCGGGCGACCCCGAGACCGTTGCACCGTCCGGCGAGGACCGCCGCGACGTCGCGCAAATCCGCGCCGAACTCGAAGCGGCCACGCAAGCGTTGCACGAATTCGTCCGCGAGCGCCCCCCGCTGGTACCGCTCCAGGTGGACAGCGAAATCGTCGCGCAGGTGCTCAGCGACTGGACGGGCATCCCCGCCGGCAGCATGGTCAAGGATACCGCCCAGGCCATGCTCACGTTCGAGGACCGCATCGGCCAGCGCATCATCGGCCAGGACCACGCCATCGCCGAAATCGGCAAGCGGCTGCGTATCGCCGCCGGCAAACTACAGGACCCCAACCTGCCACTGGCCGTGTTCCTGCTCGTCGGCCCGTCGGGCACCGGCAAGACCGAAACCGCGTTGGCGGTCGCCGACCTGATCTTCGGCGGCGAACGGTTCATGACCACGATCAACATGACCGAATACTCGTCGAGCATGAACGTCAGTCGCCTGATCGGCTCGGCCCCCGGCCTGGTGGGCTACGGCGAGGGCGGCGTGCTCACCGAAGCCGTTCGCCAGCGGCCGTACAGCGTGGTCCTGCTCGACGAAATGGAAAAGGCGCATATGGACGTGAACCTGCTGTTCATGCAGGTCTTCGACAAGGGCGCCCTGACCGACAGCGAGGGACGCACCGCCAGCTTCAAGAACACCGTCATCATGATGACCTCGAACGAGGGCAGCGATATGGTGATGGACATGTGCGCCGACGGCGAGCTGCCCAGCTTGCAGGAAATGCGCAACGCCATCCAGCCCATCCTCGAAGCCCGCTTCACGCCCGCGTTCGTCGGACGCACCACCGTGATCCCGTACTACCCCCTCAGCAACGAGACACTGCGCAAGATCGTCGATCTCAAAATGAACAAGATCCGCCGGCGCCTGCGCGAAACCTACAAACTCGACCTCGAGCTGACCCCCGCCGTCGGCGACGAAATCTCCAGCCGCTGCCAGCAGATCACCATCGGTGCCCGACTCATCAACCTCATCATCAACGAAACCGTCCTGCCCGAAATCGCTCGCCACATCCTCGAAATCATGGGCAGCGAAGCCAAGTACGACCGCCTCGTGATCGACGTCGCCGACGGCGAGTTTACCTACAACTTCCGGTAGAGCCGCCCGCCGGAAGCCGCCCGACGCCCCCCGGCGCCGCCCGCTCGCCGCCCCCCGGCCTTCGACGGCCCGGCCCCGCGACAGCCCGCCCCCCACCACCAGCCGGTCGCCCGTCCTCACCCAAAAAAGAGGCACCCAGCCGCGGGGACTGGGTGCCTCTTGTTACGCATGGACATTCGCGAGCTTCACCCGCCTCGACCGCACCGCGGCAGGTACTCGTCCCACAAGACCGACCGAGCGATCGGCCCGCGTGTGGGACGCCGCCCCAGGAGCCACACGAGGCCCGGGGGCCGCGGCGAGTATCGGCGTCAGGTGCCGTAGCCGTAGTTGCCCAGCAGCACGGCCAGGTCGACGAGATCGACGCAGCCATCACCACTCAGGTCGGCCAGCGGGTCGTAGTTCGGGTCACCCTGGCACGTGCCATAGGCACCCAGCATGATCGCCAGGTCACCGAGATCAACGTCGCCGTCGCCGTCGATATCACCCTCCACAGGCTGGGGCAGGTCGATCACGGCCGCCTGGTAGACCTCGCGCGGAGCCGACGAACCGGTTTCCTGGGCCCAGACGACGAATCGGACGTTTTCCTTGTGATCCCAATCCGCGCCGTCGATCAGGAAATCAGCACTATCGACCGACTTGCTGTCGCCGGCACCAACGCTGATGGTGGCCTCGCTGTGATCGCGCGCGGTGTTGCGATAACGATTGTCGCTGTAGCTGGGATAATAATCGAGCACTTGGAGAAAGTGGACGACCATCGTCTTGGCCGTCCCGCCGGGTTCGACACCGACGGTGGCCGTCACGCGGTAGGTCTGTGCCCCGACCTTGTTGACTTCCAGGTCGATCGTCACGTCGGTGGCAACCCCGAGCCGCGTGTTCATCGCGCTCTCGTACCAGTTATACATCTGGTTGTCGTTCTGGTACGCCCCGACGCGCTCGATCCGACCGTCAAACCACGTCGTGGGCGTCCCCGTGACGCCGTAAAAACTGTCACGCTGGTTGCAGATCGGCACGGTGTAGCTGTCGCTGAGGTGATATTGGACCGAGATGATGCTGTTCGGATAGTCCGTCATCAAGTTGTTCAACGCCCGACCGGCGTAAGGACAGTACGGTCACCACGTCGCCGTGAAGTTCTCGGCCAGTACCATCCGGTCGGCCGCCACCGCGTTGGGCGCGTAGGCGAACAACGCCATCGTCAGCGCGACGGCCGCTGAACCGGCCAGCAGGCCCCGCCGCAAGGTTCCCTTACCCGACATGCTCGTTACCTCCTGTTGGACGAAACAGAATCTTCCCCGGCGGCGTTCCAGCCGTCCCGCGGGATTACCGCTCGAATTACCGACACAGTGCCCGCCGGCCCAACGGTGTAGGCGATGGCCACTTTCCCCACCGTGCGTCTTACTCGATTACACCGATCGACAAGTTGAAAGTCAATACAAAACACCCCCTCCGCCCGCTCGGCTGCTTATCGGACACCACGCGGCGG
>JALSRY010000765.1 GCA_026984555.1 Phycisphaerae bacterium | reverse complement strand
GGTCGGACGTCGTGTTGCGCAAGTGCGGCTGAAACCGCCGCCGACCGTCCGCCGGTATCTCCGGACGCTGCGTATGGCAGAACAGGCACGCGTCTTCACGCACCCGCCCGCTCGCATCACGCTGCCGGTGCGGGCTGAACCGCTGGCCCACGTCCGCCTGGTGGCACGTGGCACAGTACGCCAGGCGACGCTGCGGGTCATAGTTGCGCAGCAACAACGCCAGCTCACCCGGCGGCCGGCGCGCATCCTTGCGGCAATGCGTCGACAGGTCGTGGCACGTGAGGCACATGATCTGCCCGTTGTACGTCGGCCAACCGTCCGGTACCTGCACCGTCTTGGTCTTGGCCGGGCGACCGATCGGGTGCGGGTCGGCCGGCGCCCCGATCCCGTCGTGGCACGATACGCAGAGCGTATCCACATTCCCCAGTGGAATCGGGGCCAGCTTGCCCCCCTGCCGCTCGTGGCACGCCGTGCAACGATCAGATTTCCAGTGCGGATTCTCTTTCACCCGACTCGGATCGGGCGGCGTCCAACGGGCGATTTGCGGCTCGCGGGCAAGCTCCTCCTTGACTTGAGCGTGCTCCACGCCCAACCACGCATACACCCGCACCCCCGGACGGTCCAATTGCTCCGCCACCAGAACGTAGTATTTCGGCGACGGACTGCCGGGCGGCGTGAAGTCCGCCGGCGGAACAGCCCGCGCAATCGCGATCCCGTTGGGCAGCGCCAACGCTCCTACCCCGCTCCCCGGATCGCCAAAAGTCAACAGAATCCGCCCCTGCGCGTCGAAAACGTGGACTCGTTGCGAAAACGCATCGGTCACGAATATCACACCATCCGGCCCCACCGCCACATCACGCGGACGGCCAAAACACCCCGGCGTGTCCCCTGCCTGACCGATCACACGCAAGCACTTGCCCGTGCGGTCAAGTACCTGCACGCGGCAATTGAGCATGTCCACCACGCAGATGTCACCGTCGGGCGTCCGCGCCAGCCCCCGCGGCTTGACGAATCGCCCCGGCTTCGTTCCCCTCCCGCCGATCGTGCGCAAGTGCTTCCCGCCGGCGGCGGCGAACACGTCGATACGGTCGGCAGCTACGTTCGTGACCCAGATTTCTTCCCCCACCCGAAGCGCATCAGCGGGATGAAACGGCTCGGACGGAAGGGCATATGTCCCCACCTCGCGTCCGTCCGGCCCCACCCGCACAACCGCTCCCGGTTCGCAGATCAGCCGATTGCCGGCACCGTCGAACGCTACCGCCCGCGGCTGCTCCAGCGGGGGATCGAACGAAGGCAGCGTCAGCCCGTGTTCGCCGCCGACCACCCATCGAAACACCGTCCCCAACGTCGCGTCGCAGATCGCCAGTTCGTCACCCGAAACCGCAACGTCCGACGGATTCGCCAGCATCAGCGGAGGCGGCGGTTCGGTACCGAACAGAAACATCGACAACTCGATCTGCCGGTCGGTCGGCGGCGGTTCCCCACGCAGCGACCCGAGCGCCACCACGCAAGGTTTCTGCGGGCGGGGCGGATAATCACGCGAGCTGCCACGCGCCCGGACCGAACCTTGACGCATCCGGCAGCCCCCGGGCGGCAACACCAGCACCACCAGCAGCAACAAGCCCGCGACGGCGCGCAGCTTCTTCGCGATCGGTCGGCGATCGGCGGACGATTTCAGCGTCGGTGACACGTCAAACATAGGCGGCTGCGCTCGTTGGAAACCTTCAGCATCCCGGCGTAGTTGTACGTGTTGTGGGCATCGTGGCACGTGCCGCACTGAATCCGCCCCCCGGGCAGCGGCAAACCAGCCCCCTCGACGACCGAACGCGGGTTGAAATGCTTGTCGCCCGCGGGGTAGACGATCCCGACCGGATGGCTGCGCAACCCCGCGGTCCCGAGCCGCGAGTTGCCCAACTGGTCCGCCACCGTCGTCGCGTGGGCCGTCGTGTACACATCCGGGGCCGTCGTCCCGTCATGGCAGCCAAGACACAAGAGCGACCACCCGTTCAGCTCGATGCGCCCCCGGCGGTACGGCTCCAGCGGCGGAACCACCGACGGACGCCGATCCAGAAGCGGAACCGGGGGCTCGGCCACGTGCGGCGTATGGCACGGCAGGCACATGTTGCGACCTTCTTTGCCGCCTTCGGTGAAATCGTGCTTGCTGCCGATCAGGCCGCTGCGCAGCCGCCGGGCGGCAGGAGATTCGAACGGCGTGGGCGTCGGCGCGCTGCGGGAAGCGGTCGGACTCGCGCCCGCTTGCCGCGTCTCGGGCTTGTCCTGCGCCAACAGGAGGCTTGCGCTTGTCGCTACGAGCAGCGCCCCCCCCGCAAGCAATCGCGTCGCCGTGATGCGCCACCCACCTTTCATGGGGATGTCCTCCGCGTGCCGGTTGTCGATCGGGCCTGACTATACCATCCGCGCCGGATTGCACAACACGACCACGAAACACGACGGGCCGCGCGCGGCGTTTCGCGGGCCTCGAACGCCCCCTCCACGGGCTCGGTGCAGAAACGCGCGGGCATGCGACCCGCCGGCGGACCGTGGGCAGACACCCAGCCCCACCATTGCCCGCGGGCATCTTGCCAGCCAGACTGTCTTGCCTGCCACGCGACGCTCGCCTAGTATCACCCGTTGTCATCCATGAATGCTTGCACGATTCGAGGTTTCTGCATGTTCTCAAGAGCACAGTGGCTCGCCATTGCCGGAATGCTCGGCCTGCTGGCCGGCGCGCGGGGGGAAACGATCCACCTCGCCGGCGGCCAGATGATCCGCGCGCAGGTGCTGCGCGAGTATTCCGATCATGTCGTCGTGGACCTGGGCTTCAACCTGCTCTCCATTCCACGACGAGCCATCACGGGTATCGACAAGGATGAGGCTCAGACCGTCCTCGACGTCCACAAGACCGACGACCTCTACAGCCACGCCAAACTCCCCCCCCGCAGCGTCAAGGAGCTGGTCGAACGCTTCGGCGAAGGCGTGGTGATGGTGTCCTCGCCCAACGGACTCGGCAGCGGGTTCTTCATCAGCGAACAGGGCTACCTCATCACGAATTTCCACGTGATCGAAAACGAAACCCGGCTCGCGGTGGTCGTGTTCCGCAAAGTCGGTAACGAGTTCAAGCGGCAGAAGTTCGAGAACGTCACCATCGTCGCGACCAACCCGTTTCTCGACCTCGCCCTGCTCAAGGTGGACCTCCCCAAGGACTACAAACCCGTCATCGTCTACCTCGCGACCGAAGACAACCTGCGCGACGGCGACCGCGTGTTCGCCATCGGCAATCCGCTGGGGCTCGAACGCAGCGTCTCCCAGGGCATCGTCAGCCGCCGAAACCGGGCCGAGGAAGGACTCGTCTACATCCAGACCACCGCCCAGATCAATCCCGGCAACTCGGGCGGACCGCTGTTCAACATGCGCGGCGAGGTCGTCGGCGTGACGAACATGAAGATCCTCGGCGGCGAGGGACTGGGATTCGCCATCCCCATCCGCTACGTACTCGACTTCCTCAAGAACCGCGACGCCTTCGCCTATAACAGCGAAAGTTCGTCCGCGGGTTATCGCTATCTCCAACCACCGGCACGCCGCAAGAGCGGCAAGCCGCCCCTGCTGCAAAAATGACGAATACGGCCGCATCCCACCCC
Organism: Phycisphaerae bacterium; assembly: GCA_026984555.1. Lineage (GTDB taxonomy): Bacteria > Planctomycetota > Phycisphaerae > UBA1845 > Fen-1342 > JALSRY01. Next base: position 3,190 of record JALSRY010000765.1, on the reverse strand, counting down.
ACCGGAGGTTTCCGCATGAACCATCGTCGCTACCGCTTCCTGGCAACCGCGATGTTCGCCGCCTTGGCGGCGCTGACCCTCGCGCCACCACGCGCGGCGGCGGACGACGACACCACGGACCCAGCCGCGTGGGCGCCGGCCGACAGCGTGTTGTTCATGGGCATCGACGACGTCACGAAGCTGATCGCGCAGGTCAAGCAATCGAGCTTCTACAAGCTCATGCACGATCCGGACCTCAAGGACCTGCCCGGCCAGACGTCGTTGCCGCAAAAGTTCACCCAGGAGTTCCGCAAGCAGGTCGCCGGCGCCCTCGACATCCAGCCCGACAAGTTGCGCAACCCGTTTGCCGGCCCCGTGGCGCTGTTCGCGTCCCGACCGCGAGATGAAGACGCCGGCACGGATGTGACCGTTGCGCTCGTCGCCGGCGTGGGCGACCACAAGTTGGCGGCCGAGTACTACGAGAAGGCCACGCGCAAGTTCCGCTCCATCGCCGACAACCACGAGAAGGTTTCCTTCCGTTCCCACACCATCGACGTGTTCACGACCGAAAACCACTCCGACGAGGCGGACGACGGCGAATCCGACGATCAAGACAACTCGCCCCCGGACGCGACCTCGCCGGAGGACAACTTCAAGCAAATGACCGACGAAGCGTTCTCCAAGATATTCTCCGCCGACGCCATGCCCGAAAAGCTGGCCCTTTGCCTCACCGACGACCGCCTGATCGTCGCCTCGGCGCCCGAGACGATCAAGAACGTGCTGCGCCGAAAGCCCGGCTCGGGAGCGACGCTGCTCGAAACCGACAACTACAAGACGCTGCTGCACAAGTTCAAACCGGTCGGGGCAGTCCGCTTCGTGCTCAATCTCAGCAGTTTCTTCGACATGATGGAAGCCGACGACGGCCACAAGGCCAAGGAAACGATCGACATGCTCGGCCTGCGCTCCATGCGCGCCGTGATCGGCCACTTGGACTACGGCGGCAAGGAATACGAATCGCGGTTCGAGGCCGAACTGCTGATCAGCGGCCCGCGCACCGGACTGGCCAAAATCCTGTCGATGAAGAATACGCCGTTGGCCCCGCCCAAGACCGTCGCCTCCGACACCTTCATGTATTGGCGGGTCAACCTCGACATCTTGGCGTTGCTCGACGAGATCGAGCGAATCGTGCGGCAAAACGACGCCGACGCCGCCGACCAGATGCACCGGACGCTCGAATCGGTCCCGTTCGGCGAAGGCCAGACGCTCAACCTGCGCAAGGAAGTGTTCGCCGCACTCGATCCACCGATGATTCTCGCGTTGGGCTTCGCGCAACCGTACAACCCGGACTGCCCGCGGTTTCTGTTTTCGTTGGGCGTCAAGGACAAGGACGCGCTCACCCGCTTTCTCGGCCGGCTCACCGAAGTGGCCGCCGGAATGCTCATCGAACGCGAGTCCCGCGGACAACTGGTCTACGACGCCTCGTTCGGCGGCATGTCCGTGACCGTCGGCGACGATGCCCTGCTGATCGGCACCACCCCCGCCGTGGATCGGGCGATGCAACCGGGCGCGAAACGCGAAACGCTCGCGGCCTTGCCCGACTATCGCCGACTCGCGGCGCTCGCCCCTCCCGACGCATGGTGCGTGGTCTACGTCGATTCGCGACGGATGTACGAAGGTGCGCTCGAGCTGGCACGCCACAAGGATGCGCTGATGGCGGCCCAGTTCTCCAATCCCGCCGCGATGATGACATCCCAGTTCGTCGAGAGCCTAACCCAGGGAATCAAACCCGAAGATATCGACCGCGCACGCGCCCTGCTCAAGTACCAGGCATCCGCCATCCTGACCATCCGTACCACCCCCGACGGCCTGCACCTGGTGAACATCCAGCTGCACCCGGCGGCCGGCGACTAGCTCCCGGCGACCCGGCCCCGACGAGACCTGCCGCCGCGGGAAACGGCCCCGGGCCGTCGAAAGCGATTCACGGAATCGTCTTCGGAGCAACGGCAGCCCGGCGCATCGCGGCGTCATCGACCCAGGCCGACGGCTCGTCTCATTCCGGTTGTTGCGACGCCCCCGTTTCCGCGTCCAACTCGTCGAGCAGCTCGACCGCACGCCGAAGGTGGGGTATCACGATCGACCCACCCACGATCAACCCCACGTTGAACACGTCGAAAAGCTCGTCGTTGCCCACGCCCAGCTCCTTGCAACGAATGACGTGGTACGCGATGCAGTCGTCGCAGCGCAGCACGAGCGACGCCGCCAGCCCGGCAATCTCCTTCGTCCGGGCATCCAGCGCCCCGTCCTCGTAGGCCTTGCTGTCGAGGGTGAAAAACCGATTGATCGGCAGGTGTTTCGCCGCCAGGATCCGCTCGTTCATTTTTTCGCGATAGGCGCGAAACTCCGACAAACGCTTGCTCATGTCCTTCCTCCGGCACAGGTTCACGACCATTGAACCGGAGGGATGCACAGGCGTCCAGCGCAACAAGCCCCCAACCGCCCCCTCACGGGGCCGAAGTCGGTGTGATCACCGCCGGCGACGCCGCCAACGCCCGCTCGTAGAACGCCACGATCCGGGCCTGCACGTTGTCCACGTTGTCAGCCACAACCTCCAGGTGCCGCCCGCCGGAAACCAACACCCACTCCTTGGGCTCGGCCGCCGCGTCGTACAACTCCCGCCCCAGCGGCGCGTAGCAGACCTCGTCGTCCGGCGAAGCAATCACCAGCACCGGCCGCGGCGATATCCTCGCCACGTAATCCACCGGCTCGTAGTCGTCTGAGAGCAACGCTGCGGCCAGCTTATCGGCCAGCCAGCCCCACCGAATCGCCTTCTTGAGGTGAGCCGCGCCGATATGCCGATAGTTGCCGAACGTCGAGTCCAGCACCACCGCCCGAATCTCGGGCCGCTTCGCCGCGACGACCGTCGCCACCGCTCCTCCCAGCGACTGCCCCAGTGCCACGATGCGCTTCGGATCCACGTCTTCGCGCGACAGCAGGTAATCGACCGCGGCCAACCCGTCGCGGATCGTCCCGGCGCGCGTCGGGCTCCCCTCTGACTTCCCGTAGCCGCGGTAGTCGAACACAAGCAGGTTGAACCGCTCGTAGACGAGCCAGTACGAGGCGAAAACATGGTTGCCGATGTTGGCGGCGTTGCCGTGGAAGTGGATCACCGTGCCGCGCGGCTCGCCGACGGCCGGCAGAAACCATGCGCTCA
>JALSRY010000764.1 GCA_026984555.1 Phycisphaerae bacterium | reverse complement strand
GCTGGTGTGCAAAGGGTTCAACGCCGACTTCGACGGCGACCAGATGGCCGTGCATCTTCCGCTTTCGATCGAGGCGCAGGCCGAGGCCCACGTGCTGATGATGAGCACGAACAACATTTTCAGCCCAGCCAGCGGTTCGCCGAACACGCCGGCGACGCAGGATATCGTGCTGGGCATCTACTACCTGACCTGTAATCACGCCGGCGAGGCGGGGGAGCGCGAATCCGGCAAGGAGCTGACGTACGCCTCGATGGACGAGGCCCTGATCGCACTGCACAACAAGCATATCGGCATCCACACGCCGATCCGCGTGCGCATCGCGAGCAAGCAGATCATCAACGGGCAAAACGAGATGCCCGTGCCGGTTCCGGCCAACGGCCTGGTCGTCACGACGGTAGGCCGCTGCCTGTTCAACGAGGTCTTGCCGGCGGAGATGCCGTTCTACAACTACCCGCTGTCGCAGAAAGGCTCGGCCCGCGTGATCGCCGACTGCCACCGGCAACTGGGACGCAAGGCCACGATCGAGCTGCTCGATGCGATCAAGAGCCTCGGGTTCCGGCGAAGTACGCTGGCGGGGCTTTCTTTCGGGTTGACGGATCTGCGGATCCCGCCGACCAAGCAGCGCATCCTCGACGCGGCCCAGAAGATCGTCGACCGGGTCGAGCGGGATTTCGCCAACGGCGTGATTACCCCGATGGAGCGGCACAGCCAGCTCATCGACATCTGGATCCACGCCCGCGAAACGATCACCAAGGAGATGATGAAGACGCTGGAAAACGACTGGCGCTTCCCGGACGGGACGGAGGCCAAGCCGGGCCAGTCCGGCGCCAAGCCCTACCTCAACCCGATCTTCCTGATGAGCGATTCGGGCGCCCGCGGGAGTGTGGACCAGATTCGCCAGCTCGCCGGCATGCGTGCCCTGATGGCCAAGCCGTCGGGCGAGATCATCGAGGCGCCGATCAAGAGCAATTTCCGGGAGGGGCTGACGGTACTCGAGTACTTCAGTTCGACGCACGGGGCCCGAAAGGGGTTGGCCGATACGGCCCTCAAGACCGCCGACTCGGGTTACCTGACGCGCAAGCTCGCCGATGTGGCCCAGAATGTCATCGTGCGCGAGCACGACTGCGGCACGATCGAGGGCATCACCAAGAGCACGATCTACAAAGGTGAGGAGGTCGACGTCAAACTGTCGCAGCTCATCACCGGTCGGGTGGCCCGCGATACGATCCGCCACCCGGTCACGGACGAGATCATCATCCGCGAAAACGAGGTCTTCACGCCCGAGCTGGCCAAGCGGATCGAGGCGAAACCCGAGGATGGCGGCCTCGGGCTCGAGAGCGTCCGCGTCCGCAGCCCGCTGACCTGCGAAGCCGCTCAAGGCGTCTGCGCCTTGTGTTATGGGGCCGATCTCTCGACCGGCAAACTGGTCGAGGAGGGGATGGCGGTCGGCATCATCGCGGCCCAGTCGATCGGCGAGCCCGGCACGCAGCTCACCATGCGGACGTTCCACACCGGCGGCGTCGCCAGCCACGCCGTCGTCGAGAACCAGATCACCAACAGCTACGCCGGCGAGATCGTCTACCACAACCTCAACGCCGTCGAAATGTACGACGAGTCGCTCGACCGCAAGGTTTTCCGCGTACTCAAGCGCAACGGCGAGATCGCGATCCACGACGAGAAGGGACGCGAGCTCGAAAAGTACAAGGTGCCCTACGGGGCGGCGGTGCTGGTCGCTTCCGGGGACAAGGTCAAGGCCCGCGAGGTGCTGGTGCAGTGGGATACCCACTTCACGCCGATTCTTTCGGAAGCCGAAGGATACGTCCGCTTCCAGGACGTGATCGACGGCGAAACGGTCCGCGCCGAAACCGAGGGCAAGGCCGAGAGCAAGTGGATCGTCATCGAACACAAGGGCGACAAGCACCCGCGAATCTTCATCGAGGACAAGGAAGGCAAGATTCTCGATTTCCACCATCTGCCCGCCAAGGCCCGTATCGAGGTCGCCGAGGGGGACAAGGTGGTCGCGGGAAGCCTGCTCGCCCGCCAGCCGCGGGAAATCGCCGGCACGCAGGATATCACCGGGGGTCTGCCCCGCGTGACCGAGATTTTCGAGGCCCGCAAGCCCAAGGAGCCCGCGACCCTCGCGGAAATCTCCGGGACGGTCGAGCTGGCCACCGACAAACGCCGCGGCAAGATGACCATCATCATCAAGTCCGAATCGGGCATGGAGAAAGAACACCATGTGCCGCAGGACAAGCACCTGCTGGTCCACGCCGGCGACTACGTCACCGCGGGCACGCCGCTGATCGAAGGACCGCTGATTCCGCACGACATTCTGCGCATCAACGGCGAGGAGGACTTGCAGCGGTACTTGCTCAAGGAGATCCAGGGCGTCTATCGCCAGCAGAACGTGACGATCAACGACAAGCACATCGAAATCATCATGGCCCAGATGTTGCACAAGGTGAAGATCGAGTCCGAGGGCGACAGCAAGTTCTTGCCGAAGGAAGTGGTCGACAAGTTCCGCTTCCGCGCCGAGAACAACCGCCTCGCCCGCAGCGTCAAGATCAGCGACCCGGGCGATACCGATTTCGAGGTCGGCCAGATCGTCTCCAAGGACGAGTTCAACGCCAAGAACGACGATGTGGAAGCGGACGGCGGCGAGCCCGCCAAGGGCCGGAAACCCAAGCCGGCCACCGGCCGCACCCTGCTGCTGGGCATCACGAAAGCCAGTCTCCAGAGCGAGTCGTTCATCTCGGCGGCCTCGTTCCAGGAGACCACCAAGGTGCTCACGCTGGCGGCACTTTCCGGCCAGGTCGACGAGCTCGTCGGCCTGAAGGAAAACGTGATCCTCGGCCGGCTGATTCCGGCCGGTACCGGCTTCGCCGATTACCAGAGCCTTCGGATCAAGTGCGAGGGCGAGCCGGTCGAATCGACCGAAGCCGCCATCGTCGAACAGGTCGGCGAGGTTCCGCCGCCGCTCATGCCCGGCGTTACCCCGCTCGATACCGGCAAGAAACCGGGTGCCACCCCCATCGGCTCGCCCGGCAACTGAACCGCCCCGCCGCGGGAGCACACCATCACAGCCCAGCCGCGCCGCGGCGATCGGGAAACGACCCGAGCGCCGCGGCGTTTTTCTTTTTTGCGGTTCCGGCGGAACCCGCCCCGTTGCGGCGCGTCTGATGGATACGGGTATACTTCCCCGGGGGACACCGCTTGGGCCACGACTTGCGCCCCCGCGACAAAGAGGGTTACGATCATGAACGCGATTCCACTCGCCCGCCGATTCTCGCCGCCACGCCCCTGGCCGGTGCTCGTGTTACTGCTGGCAGCCACCGCCGCGGCCGACAAGCCCGCCGACCTGCGCGTGACCCATGTGGCGGTGTTCTCCAGTGGCGTGGCCTACTACCAGTGCGAGGCCACCGTCGAAGGGAACGCGACGGCCGAACTCACTTTCCGCACCGAACAGATCAACGACATCATCAAGTCACTGGTGGTCGAAGACCTCGATGGCGGGACCGTCGGCACCGTCGGCTACGCCTCGCACGACCCGATCGAGAAGACGTTACGCAGCTTCGGTGTGGATATCACGGGCAAACCCACGCTCGGCCAGTTGCTCGAACAGTTGCGCGGCGAGCCCGTGCGCATTCGGGGAGCGGATTCGCTGGCCGGCCTGATCGTCGGCGTCGAGACGCGCAACGTGCGCACCGGCGACGCGGGCGTGGTCCAGATGAACTATCTCAACGTGCTGACCGATACCGGCTTGCGCCAGGTTTCTTTCGCCGGCATCGAGGACATCCAGCTCACCAACCCGAAGGTCAACGCCGAGCTGCGCAAAGCGCTCGAAACGCTCGCCACCGGCCACGATACCGACAAGAAAACCGTCGTGCTGCACTTCGACGGGCAGGGCAAGCGGCGGGTGCGCGTGTCCTACCTGCTCGAAGCCCCGATCTGGAAAACCAGCTACCGGCTCGTGATCGACAACGAGGGGCACCCGGCGATTCAGGGCTGGGCGACCGTGGACAACGCCACCGAAGAGGATTGGCGGGACGTGCGCTTGGCGCTGGTTTCGGGCCGGCCGATTTCGTTCACCATGGACCTGTACACGCCGATCTATGTCCCCCGGCCGCGCGAGGAACTGGAACTCTACGCGTCGCTGCGCCCGCCGGAGTATGCCGGTGCGTTCGAGGAAGACAAGGCCAAGCGTGTGCCGGCCGCGGGGCGGGTCATGCGCAGCCGGGCGATGGCGGGCCGCGGCGCCCGGCTCGACGGAAAGGCCGGGAAGCGACTGGGGGCGCTCGGCTACGCCGCCGAGGCGACGCCCGCCGCGCCTCCGCCGGAGAGGCGGCGTGCGCTTTCGCTTCAGGACGCTGGTGTGCGTTCGGTGGCCAACGCCGCCGAGGCGGGCGAGCTGTTCCAGTACGTGATCCGCACGCCCGTGTCGATTCCGCGCCGGCACTCGGCGATGCTGCCGATCGTCAACGAGCAGATCACCGGCGAAAAAGTGAGCATCTTCAATCCCGCGACGCATCCCAAGTATCCGCTCAACGGGCTGGAAATCACCAACACCACCGGGCTGAACCTGATGCAGGGGCCGATCACGGTCTTCGACGGCGACACCTACGCCGGCGACGCCAAGCTCCCGAACCTCAAGCCGGACGAGAAGCGGTTGATCGCATACGCCCTCGATCTCGGCACGGAGGTCATGGTCAAGCAGCAACCCCGGCCCGACCGGATCGTCAGCCTCAGAATCGTGCGTGGTACGCTGATCCACACGCATCGCTACATGGACGAGCGCACCTATGTCGTCAAGAACAAGACGGACAAGCCCCGCACGGTGCTGATCGAGCAGCCTTATGGCGACGAATGGAAACTGCTCGAGCCCGCCAAGCCTTACGAGCGCGCACCGGGGCTGTCGCGGTTCAAGCTCGCCGTGGGGGCGCACGAGACGAAGAGCCTCACGGTCAAACTGGAACGAGTGACCGACCAGTCGATCGCGGTCGCCAACCTCGCCCCGGACCGCATCCGCCTCTACCTGCGGGCGCGGGCGATCTCCGACAAGGTCAAGCAGGCGCTGCAACGGGTCATCGCGCTGCAAGGCGAGCTGCACGCCGCCCAGCGCCAACGCCAGCGACTCGAAAGCGATCTGAGGGAACAGGTCAAGGAACAGGCCCGCGTCCGCGAGAACATCAAGACGTTGCCCAAAAACAGCGACCCCTATCGTCGCCAGCTTCGCAAGTTCGACGAGATCGAATCGCGCATCGACAACCTCCGCACCAGGCTCCAATCCGCCCGCAACAACGAACAGGAGCGGCAACACGCACTCGACGACTATCTGCAACAGCTCAACGTCGAGTAGCGGCGGCGATCCGAAGCACGCCATCGCCCGGCACGGTACCGCGTGACGCCGCGGGTCACTGGTTCGGACGGGTCGCGGCGTCCGGCTGACGAATGGCCAGCTCGTACCCTTCGATGGTGCGTTCGGCGGCGGCGTCCCAGTTGTAGCGTTCGGCGACGAGCCGGGCCAACCCCGAACCCGGCGGGTCGGCGAGCGCGGCGTGTACCGCGGTGCGGATCGAGCCGGGGTCGTCGGGCCGGGCGTAGTGGGCGTGATCGCCGAAATACTCACGCGTACAACCGCCCGGCGTCACCACCACCCCGCAGCCGCACACCGCCGCCTCGAGGCTTGCAAGCCCGGGCGTTTCGTACCAGCTTACGCACGCGTGGACGGCGGCGCGGCGGTAGTGTTCGCGCAGCGCCGCCGGTGGGGCGTGATCGAGGAAACGAATGTTGGGGCCCGCCGCCCGCCAGCAGCGCCGCCCATAGCGCCGGCTGAACCGCCCCACCTGGCCGATCAGCGTGAGCGGAATCCCGGTGTCGCGTAACGCTTCGATGAGGGCGAGCTGGTTCTTGCGCGGTTCGATACGTCCGACGCACAGTACGCCGGCACGCTCCGGCGGATCCTCGCCGGGCGGCCCGAACTGCTCGATGTTCACCGCGTTGGGCACGACCACCGCCGGTGGACAGCAGCCGAAGCAACGACGGATTTCGTCTCGTTCGGCGGCGCTGTTGGGCAAGACGACACGCACGGTATCCAGCAAGCGACGGGCGGCGTCGCGGAATCGCAACAGCCGGCGATCCCAGCCGCCGGCTCCGCCCCGCAGCCGGGCGAGCGCGAGCCGCTGAATCTGGCGCAGGCTTTGGTAGTTTTCGCTGCCCAGCAGTCTCGCGAGCGTTCCCTGGAAGCCGATGCGGGCGGCGCGGTCGAATTCGTCCGCGGGCCAATAGATCGTGCTCAGAACCGCGGGGGTTCGCGTTCGCCGCAACCGCTTGCAGACGGCCAGGTGTTCCCAGAGCCGATCGAGATGAAACAGGTGCACGACGTCGTAGCGTTCGATGCGGTGGGGAAGCCGATCGGCGAATTCGACGCGCACGCCCCGTTTGTGCAAGGCGGCGGCGGTTTGCAGGATCTGCGTCGTATCGCCGCCGGGGTGGGTCTCGAGATTGTCGCGGACGAGCCAGAGCACGTGCATGGCCCACGTTCTGTACGTCGCGAGCAGGTCCTGGTCAAGGGGTGGCGCGGGCGACGGCGATGGTCACGAGCTCGAAGGGACGCAGCGGTATGCGCACCGTCGTCGTCGAGCCGGACCGCGAAACGGCGGCGGGCGTCGCTCCGGGAAGCGCCCGTTCGAGCAGGTCTGCGCGTTGGACTTCGCGGATGGGTTGGTCCCATGTCAGTACCGCCGCCCCGCGGCCGCCGTGTTGCTCGAACAACCGCACGATCAGCCTGTCATCGTTTTCGGCTTGCTTGACGGCCGCCACGCCCACGCCGGCGGCTCCCTCGGCGGCAATGGCGAACGGTGCCCAGGTGCCGCGGATG
>JALSRY010000763.1 GCA_026984555.1 Phycisphaerae bacterium | reverse complement strand
CCGTGAAATCGACCGTATCTACGCTGTCGGTCGCGTCGGGATCCGCTTCGACCACTTGTTGGGCGGCCGGCGGCCGATCGTCAGGCACGCCGCGTCGAACCGAGCCACCCGAGAAAAACCCCCCGGGCTGCTCGTCCACATCCGCGCTTTCGGCCGGATCGTCGGCGATCGCTTCGCCTTCGCCGCTTTCATCCTCCCGTTCGAGGGCCGGATCGGGTTCATCGGGGGGCAGGTCGGTGTGCGGCTCGCCGGCAGGCGGGGGCTCGTCGGGCCGCACGTCCGTTTCGGTTGCCTCGGTGGGCGTGTCGCTGGCGACGTCGGCGGCGGCCGCGTCACCGGCGGCATCGTGGGCCGACGCAGGCTGCTGACTCTCCGGCACGTTCGCCGAGGCATCGGCCATGCACGCTGCCAGCGGGTCGGCGGGTCCGTCGCCGGCAAACGACTGGGCCATCTGGGCGAAGACCTGCTGGAACTTGGCAATCGCGGCCTCACGCTGCTGAAGCTTGTGTTCCAGGCCGCGCAGCTCGGCCTCGCGCGCGGCGAGGCTCGCCTCACGCTGTTCGAGATCCGCGCGGAGCGCCTCGCCTTGCTGAACCTGCGTCTCAACCTCGGCCGCACGGGCCTGCAACTGCTCCTGCCAGGCCTCGAGCCGCGTGCGATCCGCCTCGCATTCGCCACGGAGCGTGTCGAGCGCTTCCCGCTCGGCGTGCAGCACGTGCGTCTTGGCCTCGAGCTCCTGCTGGCGAGCGACCAGATCGTGTTCGCGGTCGCCGAGTTCGTGCTCGCGCTGTTCGCATGCGGCTTCGCGTCCGGCGATTTGCTCGCGGGTCTGGTCAAAAGCGGCCTGCTGCTCGTCGAGTGCGGCACGGTCCTCGTCGAGCTGGGCGGCTCGTTGTTCGAGCTCGACCCGCTGCGCCTCGAGCACCTCCTGCAATTGCTCGATGGCCGCTTCGCGCTGCGCGCACGCCTGCTCGCGGTCGTTGAGCTCGGCGAGTCGGCGGCGTAGAAGCTCCTCGAACTCGGCGAACTGCGCGAAGGCGGACGAAATCTGTTCGGAGAGACCGGAGAGGTGCGACGACAGCGAATCCGCGAGCGGCGGTGTCTGCTCGGGCGCGACCGGCGCGGTCGTTTCCGGTTGTGGATCCATGTTCACGGTGCTCACGGTCCCCGCCTCGTTCTCGTTTCAGCGTCGGGCTGATGGGGCCGGCGTGGAGGGGGCACAAACACTCCGCACCCGGCAGCAGCCGCCGGCCCGACTCGCAGTCCCGGTTAAGTATTGGAAACGTTCGCGGGGGAGTCATGGTGAACTGGCCATTCGGGCGGCGTTGTCAGCGATGGACCGGTAAAGCGTGAGACCGTGGGGCATCAGGTTGCTTGCGAATACATGCATATGTTTTCACTTTTTTCTGAAAAATCGTCCCATTCGCCTTGCGTATACCGTACCGATGTGGTACATTTTAATCGTTGGGGTGCTTGGGAAGGCACCTGGGTGTTTGGGCCGAGGGGAATATGAAGCGGGCTCTGCGAGCTCGCTTCTTTTTTTTGACGCGTCCGCTACCCTCCCACCAGCCGGCCACCGCGAAGCCACTCGCCGCGATACAGCCGGCAATCACGCTCTGACTGCGGAGAAGCGACCTCAAGCCCGTACCCCCAAACGGGTTGCGGGCCGACCTCTCCGAGGAGGCCGGCCCGCGCGGGTCGGTGAAAAAGGGTTTGAAGCATCGGAAACTCGGTGGTTCGGTTTCGTCCGACGTTCACTCGATCCTAGGCGCCCCGCGACAAAGGTCCACAAGAACCTCGAACGTCCCCAAACAAGGGGCGTGACGCTCGTTCTCCCGCGCCTCCGAGTCCGTAACGCGAAAAAACACCCTCCGGCGCTCTTCCCGCGGATGCCCCCCCGCCCGCCGCGGCACCTCCGCGGCCGACATCGGCACCGTCGGTCTCGACCGCATCGAGGTCGAGGCGTGCGGGAAACATCCGAACGCAGCTTCTCGCGCGATTGGGTCTCGACAAGTACCGGATATATGCGATAAAAGAATAGCAGCAGGCCCGCGGCGACGCGGGCGCGCGGGGCGGTTAGCTCAGTTGGCTAGAGCGCTTCCCTTACAAGGAAGAAGTCACCCGTTCGAGTCGGGTACCGCCCAATCATCGCCCGAGCCCCCCAAATGCCCGCATGGGGCATTCGGCGCTCTCCCCGTCCTTCGCTTTCGGGCGTCCCCGCCCGGTCGCGTGCTTGGACGCCGCCGCCTGCTTCTTGCCTGTGCTTATCGAGCGGCGTGTAGCCGCAGCAAGCACCGCTGAGGGCGCGATACGCGCGGGGGACACGACCTCCCGTCGGGGGACCAGATCGCTTATCGGATGTGCGCGCGGGCCGGAAGCCCGGCCGGAAATCCACCCGCCCGCGGGGAATAATCGTTCGACGGGGCAGCGAGGCCCGTCGGATCCCCCGGAGGGTAGAAGCCATGCACCGATCCCCGCGCGTCCGTTTGCGTTGTCCTTCACCACCCCGATCACGGGCCATCGCCGTCGCACGGCGAGTGCGCGGCGGGTGGCAGGGGGGGCGTGGCGAGGCGACTCTGCGGGTGGTTAGCATCGTTCGAAAGTGCTGGCGCACCGTCGCTGCCACGTGGATCGCGTTGTTACTCGGGTGTTCCGCCCGGGCCGGCGTTTCCGGGCCACGTCCGATCACGTTCGCACCGAGCGCAAGCCCGGCCCACGCCGCGACCGCCGGCTCCGCGACGGCGAGCGTGCCGCGTACGATCCCGCGGGATGTGGTTACGCTGGGACGCTCGGTCGAAGGACGCGCAATCAGGATGTACGTGTTCGGCGATGGCCCCGATCGCGCCTTGATTCTCGCGGGAACGCATGGCAACGAGCCCAGCGGCCCGGCCGTCGCCTGGCGGTTGATTCGCACGCTACGAAGCCGCCCCGAGCTTGTGGCCGGTCGGACGATCGCCGTCATCCCCGCGGTCAACCCCGACGGTCTGCGGCATGGCACGCGCGGCAATGCCCGCGGGGTAGACCTCAACCGCAACTATCCGTCGTCCGACTGGCGCCCGGCGACGACGGGACTGAGCCACGGCGTCGCACCGTGCAGCGAACCGGAGACGGCAGCCGTCGTCCGGGCGGTCGTGCTGATCGCCCCGAGCCGCATCGTCGATATTCACTCGATCGACGGCGGCCGACAGTGCAACAACTACGACGGTCCGGGTGAGCCGTGGGCGGTGCTGATGAGCGCGGCGAACGGTTATGTGGTCGCCCCGCAAATCGGTTATCCCACGCCGGGCTGCATCGGGAGCTGGACCGGCCACGACGACGCCATCCCCACGATCACCCTGGAACTGCCGCGCAGACTCGCACCGGCCCGGTGCTGGCGACAAAACGAAGCGGCGTTGTTGGCGTTCGTGGCGTCGCGGCCCCCGACGGACACCTCGGCCCGCCCGGTCGCCGACATCAGGCCCGGCCACGGTCGACCCGCATCGGCGATCGGCCCCGAGGGCGGCCGATAATCGTCTCCCTGAAGCCGGCCGGCCGCGACCGCCGACTCAACGAGGGCCGCGGGTGTCGCCGGGAGCGGCCCGGCGAGCCTCGGTCGTCGGCAGGCGGATGATGAACTGGGCGCCGCCGCCGGGCGCGGGGTGGTACTCGATGCTGCCGCCGAGCTCGTTGATGTTTTTTCGAGCCACGGCGAGCCCCAAGCCGGTCCCGCCGTGCCCCTTGGTCGAGTGAAACGGCTCGAAGATTCGCGGCACTTCGTCGGGAGGGACGCCGGGGCCATTGTCGGTCACGGTGATGAGGACCCGGCGCCGCTCGAAGTCTCCCTCGGTGGTAATACGGATCACGCCGGTGCCGCGGGCGACGGCCTCGAGTGCGTTCCCGACGAGGTTGAGCACGGCCTGGTGCAGTCCGTCGTAATCGAGGGGGATGGGCGGGGCGGCGGGATCGTGCTGGGTTTCGATGCGGATCTTGAGTTCTTCGGCCTGATCGCGCACGAGCGCGACCACATCGTCCACGACCTTGCTGGCGAACATGGTTTCGAGCTGCGGATCACGCCGCTTGCTGAACGCGAGCATGTTGAGCATCAGTCCGTAGACCTTGTCGAGGTTACGGTCGAGGATGCGCCAGCCGCGGGTGGTGACGGCGAAATCGCGGCGGTCGAGGCCGCGTTTGACGATATCGCCGCCGGCCCGCATTCCCTGAAGGATGTTCTTGATGGAGTGCGACAGGTAGGCCAAGGCTTCGCCGGTAGCCGCCAAGCGCTCGCGTTCGAGATGGGCCTGGACAAGCCGGGCGTTTTCGAGCGCCAGGCCCGCCTGGTAGCCGAGCGCCGTAATCAGCCGCAAGTCGTACTCGTTGTAGACATACTGGCTCGCGGGGCAGTCGAGGTGAATCACGCCGAGCATGTGCTCGCGGGCCTTGATGGGGGCGCAGATGATCGAACGCTCCGCCAACCCCCGCACGCTATCCCCGTTGCGAAACCGCTCGTCGTGCGGAGCGTCGGCGCAGAGCACGCCCTCGTGCGTCGCGGCGACGTGTTCGACGATGCTGCGCGAGGCGATGATCGCGTTGCGGGTGGCCTCGGCCCGGGCCTTGCGATCGCGAAACCGCACCACCTCGGGAAGCATCTCTCCGGTCTCCTCGTCGCGGATCAGGATCACGCCACGCTCCGCCGGCACTTCTTCGAAAATGATGTCCATCACCCGGTGGAGCAGTTGATCGGGCGTCAGGAACGTACCGATCACGTCGGTCAGCTCGCGGACGGCCTTCCACGACTTGACGGCATACGTCGTGTCCGGCGTCGGCAAGACCACGCTGTCCTCGGAAGACGGTACCCGCGCCACCACCGGCGGCTCGGCGGCCTCGGCCTCGGTCGTATCGAGTCGCACAAGGTCCGGCGGGATACTTTCGCCCGAGAGGTGTTCGATGGATTCCTTCGAAAGGTAGGTCAGCAGCGTGTCGCCGAGTTGGATGCGGTCGCCGTTCTTGAGGCGGGTGGTGTCCTGAATCCGAACGCCGTTGACGAAGGTGCCGTTGGCGCTGTTCAGGTCGCGGATCGACCAGGTTCCGTCCTCGCGGCGCAGCTCGGCGTGGCGCCGGCTGACCAAGGCGTCGGTCAGCGGTACCTGGTCGCTGCCGCGCCCGATCAGCGCGACATCGTCGGTGATCTGGAACGTGCGGCCCTTGTCGGGGCCCTGGAGCACGTAGAGTTCCGCCACGGCGTTGCCTCGTTTTGCCGCTGCCAGCGGCGAGATGACAGCCTGACGAGCGTGGCCCGCGCGTCGCGCGTCGGCCGATCGCGCTCGGTGCGCGGGTCGCCCGGACGAGTACGACGCCGACTCCTCCCCCAGATGATAGGCGGATTCGGTGACTTGCCGCCACCTGCCAGGCCGAAGAAAAAACACGATGGGCCGCTCCGCTCTCCGAGCGTCCCGACCGGTCTGCACCCGGCGATCGTGCACGTGCGCAACCCCCCGTCCGGCCCCGCACGGGGAGCCGTGTACGCTACTGCTACGGCGTCGCCGGCGCGTGACGGCCGGCTAGAGCTTCGGGCCGGCCGCGCGAACTTCCGCCGAGGCGGTGTCGAACTGTTTGAAGTTTTCCACGAAGAGGTTGGCCAACTCGCGTGTCTTGGCGTCGTAAGCCGCCCCGTCGCTCCAGGTGTTCCGCGGGTTGAGCACCTCGGCCGGCACGTCGGGGCACGACTGCGGCACTTCCACGCCGAAGACGGGGTGAGGCTCGTAGCCCACATCGTCGAGCTTGCCATCGAGAATCGCCGTGACCATCGCGCGGGTGTAGGGCAGCTTCATGCGGGCACCGACGCCGAACGGCCCGCCGCTCCAGCCCGTGTTCACGAGCCAGACCTTCGCGCCGTGCTTGGCGACTTTTCGGCCCAGCAGGTCGGCATACACGGTGGGGTCGAGAATCATGAACGGAGCGCCGAAGCAGGTCGAGAATGTCGCCTGCGGCTCGGTGACGCCGGCCTCGGTTCCCGCGACTTTCGCCGTGTAGCCCGAAAGGAAATGGTACATCGCCTGGGCCGGTGAGAGGCGGGCCACCGGCGGCAGCACGCCGAAGGCATCGCAGGTGAGGAAGATGATGTTCTGCGGATGCCCGCCGATCGAAGGCTGGACGGCGTTTTCGATGTGGTCCAACGGGTACGCGCCGCGTGTGTTCTCGGTGATCGAATTGTCGTCGTACCGCGGAGTGCGGGTCGCGGGATCGAGCACCACATTTTCGAGCACGCAGCCGAAACGCAGCGCGTTGTAGATCTGGGGCTCGTACTCCTTGGAAAGGTTGATGACCTTGGCGTAACAGCCACCCTCGAAATTGAAAACGCCGTCTTCGGACCAGCCGTGTTCGTCGTCGCCGATGAGGCGCCGGTTGGGGTCCGCGGAGAGCGTGGTCTTGCCGGTGCCGGAGAGTCCGAAGAAGACGGCGGTATCGCCCTTCTGGCCGATGTTGGCGGAGCAGTGCATCGACAGGACGCCGTCCTGGGGCAAGAGGAAGTTCATAACGGTGAAGATGGATTTCTTGATCTCGCCGGCGTAGTGGGTTCCGCCGATGAGCGCGAGTTTCCTGGCGAAATTGAGCACGACGAACGTTTCGGAATTGATGTCGTCGTGGCGCGGGTCGGCGAGGCAATTCGGCCCGCAGACGACGGTGAAATCGGGGCGGAAGTCCGTCGTCTCGTCGCGCGAGGGCCGCACGAAGAGTTGCCGCGCGAAGAGGCTGTGCCAGGCGCGCTCGGTGATGATGCGGACGCGCAGGCGATAATCCGGGTGTGCGCCGCAATACATGTCCTGGATAAACAGGTCCTGGTAGCGCAGATGCCGAAACAGCTTGTCCTGGAGCGCATTGGCTTTGGCCGCGTCGATTCCGATGTTCACCTTGCCCCAGTGCACGCGGTCGGCC
>JALSRY010000762.1 GCA_026984555.1 Phycisphaerae bacterium | reverse complement strand
GAAATCGTTGGCGGTGGTTGTGCGCATGATGCGTACCAGCTTGTCGACGGGATCGTGGAGGCCGGCGGCGGGCGCGGGCAAGCGGCGAATGTCGCGCACGCTGATCTGCTGCAAGACGCGGAGATCACGTGAGCCGAACCGCACGCCACGGCGCAGGAGCTTGAGGGTGTAGATCGAGGCGGGCTCGATGCGCTGGGCGACGGCGAGGGCCGTGACAGACGCCATCATGATGGGCAGCACGACCTTGTAGTCGCGGGTGAGCTCGAAGAGCATGAGCGTGGCGGTGAGGGGGGCGTGGATGGACGAGGCGACGACCGCGGCCATGCCGACGAGCGCATAGGCGCCGGGGCTGATGCCGTGAAAGAGGGGGACATGTTGTACGAGCAGTCCGAATGCGCCGCCGACGGCGGCTCCCATGCAGAGGCTGGGGGCGAACACACCGCCGCTGCCGCCGCTGCCAAGCGTAAGGCAGGTTGCGAGCGTTTTGGCCACGAGGAGGATCAGGAGGATATGGACCGCCCAGCCGCGGGGGCCGCCATAGGCCTGCTCGTCGAGGGCTTCGATGATGAGGGGGTAGCCGTTGCCCATGATGGCGGGCTGGTGGGTGGCCTCGCCGGTGGGCAGGTGTGCGGCGATCATCTGCTCGGTGGCGACGGCGAGCAGTCCGAGCAGCAGGGCGCCGATCACCGGTCGGGCGACCCGATGGACGGGCAATTTGCGGAAGACATCCTCGGCGCCGTACAGCAGCTTGATGAAGGCGACGCCCACGAGCCCGCAAATGAGGCCGAGGATGAGGTAGTTGCCGAGCTCGGGAATCGTGAACTGGTAGATCGGTTCGGCGGCGTTGCCGAAGAAATCGCGTCCGACGGGGAAGAGGGGGTCGTCGCTGCCGCGAAACGCCTGCATGACGGTGGTGCTGAGCACGGAAGATACGATGACGGGCACGAAGCTGCGGAGCGAGACGTCGCGTAGCAAGACCTCGACGGCGAAAAGCACGCCGGCGATGGGTGCGTTGAAGATGGCGGCGATTCCGGCGGCGGTTCCGCAGCCGATGAGGACGCGCATGTCTTCGAGGCTGAGGTGGAGCCACTGTCCGAAACCGCTCCCGAGCGCGGCGCCGATCTGGATGATCGGCCCTTCGGTACCGGCGGCGCCGCCCGAGCCGATTGTCAGCGACGAGGCGACGGCCTTGGCCCCGGCCACGCGCGGGCGGATACGTCCTCCTTCGCGGGCCATCGCGTCCATCACCTCGGGCACGCCGTGACCCTCGGCTTCCGGGGCGTAGTAGTATGTGATGAGTCCGACGAGCAGGCCGCCGGACATCGGCAGGAGCGGCAACAGCCAATAATAGAGGCCGTGTGCGGCGAGGTAGTGACCGGTGTGCTCGAAATAGAACCGGGTGACGACCTCGATGAGCCAACTGAAAGCGAGGGCGCCGAGAGCGGTGACGGGGCCGATGATGAGGGCGAGCGTTGTGAGGAGGTGATCCGGGCGTGCCCACAAACGACTGACCCGGCGCAGCAGGCGGCCCGTGATGCCGCGCCACCAGTCGTTGGAGAAAACCCGTGATGCCATAAGACACGCTCTTATACCACGTTCGGGGCCGCCTGTCCCGCGGGGCGAAAAAACCGCGTCGACAAGGCGGTCCGGGAGTGCCGGCGGGAGGCGGCTGGGCCTCGGATTTCTCGGCGTGGGCCAGCCCGGGTGAGGCGGTTCCGGTGGGGGCCGGGGTTCGTCGCGGTGGACAAGCCGGGTGTTGGCGTCTATCAATCTCCCGTCGGGTGGTCGGCGAAACGCCCGCCGAGCCGACTCGGTACCGCCTGCGGGGGTAAACATCGGACGAAAAAGGACAAGCGCATGAGTGAGAATCCGTCAGACCCGGGGCGGCAGGGCAGTCCGCTCGACGAGGTCAAGCATGTCATCGCGGTCGGGGCCGGCAAGGGCGGCGTCGGCAAGAGCACGGTGGCGGCGTTGTTTGCCGCCGGGATGCAGCGCAAGGGGCTCAAGACGGCCCTGCTGGACGCTGACGTGTATGGTCCGTCGTTGCCGATGCTCACGGGGACGATGGGGGCGCAGCCGTACATTGGTGAGGATGGGCTGATTGTTCCGCCTGAGAAAGAGGGCATCCCGATCATGAGCATGGGCTACCTCGTGCCGGAAGGGGAGGCCGTGATTTGGCGGGGTCCGATGGCGCAGAAATACGTGTCGGAGTTCCTGGGGCGATGCGTGTGGGGTGCCATCGACTGCCTGATCGTGGACCTTCCGCCGGGTACGGGCGACATTCCGCTCACGCTCACGCAGACGATCCCGCTCACGGGGGCGGTTGTCGTGTGTACGCCGCAGGATGTCGCGTTGCTCGATGCGGTGAAGGCCCTGCGGATGTATCAGAAGCTGGGGGTGGAGGCGCTGGGGATCGTGGAGAACATGAGCTATCACATCTGCCCCCAGTGCGGTCACCGGGAGGAGACGTTCGGTCACGGTGGTGCGGAGGCGGCGGCGGCACGTCTCGAAGTGCCGTTTCTGGGTGGTATTCCGCTCAACATCGCGATTCGTCGCAACGGCGACGAGGGGGCGTTGTTTCGTAATTTCGAGGGTCAGTCGCACGTGACGGAAGCCATCGAGGAGGTGGTGAGTCGGCTGGTGGAGGGGCTCGAGGGCAAGCCGGGCCACGCGCAGCAAGCACCGCAGCTCAAGATCGACGGCTGAGCGGATTGTTGGGGGGCTGGTGGCGGCGGCGGAGACGCGGGGATCAGAACGGTCCCTGCTGGCTGGGTCGCGGGGCGACGCTCGGGTCGTCGCCGGGCTTGACGATGCGTCGTTGCTCGATGTTTTCGACGCCGGTGATTTTCCAGGCGTTGCCGCGCTGGGCGACGGTGAAGATGGCGCTGTATTCGTTGGTACGTCGGTGGGCGTGGCCCCAGTGGCGGACGATGCCGCGCACGCGCCAGCGCGAGCGGACCTTGAATGCGGGGATGTGGGTTCCGGGCTCGACGCCCTTGGAGACGACGGCGGTATCGAGGAAGTTGACGGACTCGATGCGAGCGACGGCGCCGCCCTGGTCGCGCAGGATCAGGCTCTGGTAGACCTCGTTGTAGATCTGGTCGAGCAGGTCGCCGTCAACGCTCTGGTCGAGCACGTCGTAGATGTCGCTTTCGCTCTTGTAGTCGAAGGCGCGGTAGACGTTGCGTTGGAGAGTTTCGAAGAGCTCGATGGCCCGCTGGTTGTCGGGGATCTCGACCTGTTGTTCCCACGGGAGGGGCACGCGTTTGACGTAGTAGCCGCGTGTGAAGCCGGCCGCCAGGAGGGCCGCGATCACCAGGCCGATCGCGGGGCCGCGAGATTTGCGCAGCGCCGGCGCGAAACGCAGCCCGAACAGTCCGAGTCCGCCGACGACGAGCGCCGCCAGGGACAGGAGGGGGATGGGGATCGTCCTGGGCTGGAAGGTTGCGACGACGGGGCGCACGCGTTTGCGGGCGGGTTTGTTGGAATAGTGCCAGGTGTACTCGGGTTCGTCGGCGGTGAAGAAGATGACCTTGTTCTGGTCGTAGGCGTCGATTTCGGCCATGACTTCGACCGACGAGGGGAGCCCGAACGCGGCGCGGGTGGGGTCTTGCGGGAAGAGCTCCCAGACCATCGTCACCTGCTTGGGGCGCCCCTTGGTCGGATAGGCGAGGGTGATTTCGACATCGGGCGGGTAGTTCAGGGGGCTGTCGGTCATGCCCGGCACGATGTAGGGGATGAACTTGAGTTTTTCGAGGACGGGCAAAACCCGCACGCCGTCGATGGTGACGGCGTTTTTCTTCTTGAAGAACTCCTGGTACGCGTCGCGGGTTTTCTGTTCGATCTTGGGGTCCACGAACAGGAAACACTTCTTCGGCCCGTTGTAGTAAAAGGCCGAGGCGTCGGTCGGCACGATCATGTTGCGGAGATCGGCCGACATGAGGATGTCGTACCGCACGGCGTCGTCGGTGATGAAGATCTTGAGGCCCATGTGCTGGCCGGGGTGGCCCAGCGCCGGCAGTGCCGCGGTCAGCGCGAACACGACCGCCGCAAGGTTGGTCCGCGTGCGGGTTTCCGATCGCCGTTGGTTCATCGACGCCCTCTCCGGCAACCACGATACCGACACGACCGGCTCGCGTCTGCCGCATGTAGCCCCCTGGCGCCGGCACGCGTCCCCCCGGGTCAGGAGGTCGTGGAAGGGGGGCGGCCGGGGTTTTGCGTCTTGCCGGTGTTTCTCCGAGGCAAGAGCCGTCTCGGGGCATTTACCGAAAACATTCTATTGGTTCGCGGTGGTGGGGGCCACGCCGTTGCCGTCGACAATCGCCCGCTTCTGCTGCTGTGTCGCGGCGACGAGCGCCTGGTAACGCTCGATCTGGCGTTTCAGGAAGGCGATGCGGCGTTTGGCGGCGGCATCTTTCTTGCGGTGCGCGTCGCTGAGTTCGCGTTCGGCGTGGCGGATGAGGGACTGGATTTTCCGCGCGCGGCGTTCGAACGTGCGCTTGTAATAGGTGCGTTCGTTGTCGAGCAGCGTGTAGCGCTCGCGTTGTTTTTTCTTGTCCAACGTGTCGATCGTTTCGCGGATGGTGTTCATCCGCGTCGCGGCGTGGCGCAGAAAACGCTGGTATTGCGCCGAAACCGCGTCACGCGCGGCCTTGTACAGCCGCATCACCTCGCGCCGGCAGGTTTCGTCGGCGTAGCCGAACTCCGCGATGTCGGGGTCGATCGTTTCGGCGCACGTGGCCGCCTTGGCGTAGAGGTCGCGGAAAGCCTCGGCGACGGACTCGAGGGCGGCGACGTGGTCGCGCAGGGGCTGGCCGTCGACCATGAGCGCGGCGTGCAGCCGTTTCTTGAAGGCTTCTTCTTCGGCCTTGCCGGTGAGCTTGAGCGAGGGTGGCAGGTCGTCGATCTCCTGTTCGAGTGCGTCGAGTGCTTCCTGGCGTTGCTGGCGGGCCTCGTCGCTGAGGAGATCGGCGAGCTCGGTGGCACGGTTCTTGACTGCGTCTTGGTCTTGCCAGCGGGGGTCGTCGGGCGGCCAGAGCACGCCGGGGTCGAGCAATGCCCGCAGCGGGGCGAGCAGTTTGGCGAGTTCGGCGTCGGCCTTGGTGATGCGTGTTACATATTCCTGTCCCTCGGGCCAGCACACGCGCACCTTTCCGTGCAGACGGGCGCCGGCGAGGTAATAGTAGACGGCGTCCTGGCTGGGTTCGGGGTAGATGTCGGAACAACCGGCGATGAGCGTGCCGGTGGCCAGCGTCGCGGCGAAGAGGATGGTTCTTGCATTCGCTTTCACGAAAACGGCCTCCGCTGGGGGCAGTCGTGTATGTCCGCGGCCACGTCGCGGGCGGCTACAGCACGAAGAGTTCGAGCGCCATGACCGCGACGCCTATCAGGGCGGCGCCGGCAATGCCGCCGGCGCAGATGGATTCCTGGTTTTGCACAAAGACCTCGTTCATGCGTTGCTCGGGGCGCGGCCAGATGCGCCCGATCAGCCAGAAGACGAACGAGCCGCAGAACATCGCCAGGCAGATATCGAACGGGATGATGAAGGCGAGGCCGATCCCGACGGCGGAAACGGGGAACTTGCCCTTGGTCTGCTGTTTGAAGAGCTCGAACAGGATGCCGAGCACGCCGCCGATGATGACCGCGTAGAGGGCGGTGGTGGGTAGTTCGTCGATTCCCTTGGTGAGCAGCTCGGCGACGGCCTTCCAGACGGTCACGGCGGGGTAGGGGTATTCCTCCGAAATGAGTCCGGCGGGGTTGTTCCGCAGGAACAGGGGGTAGAAGACGGCGACGGATGCGAGGGCGCCGGCGAACGCGCCGATGACGTGGCCGGCGGCCTGGAGGCGGGGCTTGCCGCCAAGCATGTACCCCGGCTTGATGTTCTGGATGAGGTTGGAGGCGCTGCCGGCGACTTCGGCGCTGAGGCTGGCGGTGGCGATGTTGGTGGTGATGTTTCCGGGCGCGATCGCCCCGTAGCAGAGCTGGGTGATCTTGCCGAGGGCGCCCGTGGGGGTGATCGACGTGAGCGCGGTGGAATTGACGGCGATCAACGTGAACACGAAGACCATCGGGACGGCGATCGCGCCCATCCAGAACTGCACGTGGAAGAACGCGTGGGCGATGTAGATGAGGTAGCCGCCGACGACGGGCACGCCGACGAGCGAAACCCAAAGGGGCAGCTCGATGTGGCGCAGGCAGTCCTCGCCGCGGTTCTTGTTGCGGGCGAAGAGACGCGAGAACGAGCTGAGCAGCATCTGGGGCTTGGCGAGGAACGAATAGAGCGAGGCGGTGGTCATCATCGCGACGCCGCCCCAGAGCGACCAGGTGGCGATGGGCCGGAAGCCGAAATGCAACAGGCCGTCGCTGCCGACGGTTCCGAGGATGTCGCCGCGCTGCACCATGATCGGTGCGAGGATGCAGAAATTGACGACGGCGCCGATCATGAGCGAGACGCCGGTGCGGATGCCCATGAGTCCGCCGGCGGCGATCATGGCGATATCGAAGGACGGACGCAGGGTCAGCTCGCGCCAGGGGGTGCCCAAGATGTTGGGCATCCACCAGCCGAACTTTTCGACGCAGCGGTAGTACCACTTGTCGAGCATTTCGGGGATGGAAAAGGCGGGGAGACTGTACTCGCGCAGCCACTCCATGAGCTTGTGCGATTGTCCGAGCTTCAGCAGGCCGGCGATCACGCCGAAGATCACCAGCAGCTTGGCCGGCAAGACGTTCTTACCGCCGTCTTCGTCCTCGCTGTGGAGTGCGTCGAGCACGACGCCGGCCGCGCGACCCTCGGGGAAGGGCAGTTGTTCTTCGTTGATGAACCGGCGTTTGAGCGGGAACGCGAACAGCACCCCGAGCACGGCGAGGCCGATCAGCCACATCACCATTTGCCACCAGGGAATCACGGTGTTGGTGACGACCATGTAGGCGGACATG